>JAEZSJ010000192.1 GCA_023443985.1 Verrucomicrobiota bacterium
GGCGCGCGCCGAGAGCCGGGCGGCGATCGGGGTGCCGGAGCGCGGTCCGGCGGTGGAGACGCGGCCGGACGTGGGCCGCCGTTGAGGCTCCGGCGTATGCCGGCAGTGCGCAGCGTCGGCGCCATGTCCGGTTTTCACCGGTTGCCTCGCCCGGGCGGGCCCGTACAACCGCGGGCCATGTCGGCTTCTGTGGGAAAACCGCATCTCCATGTCGTCTGCGCGCTGATCGAGCGCGCGGGCCGGGTCCTCGCGGCGCAGCGGCCGGCCGGCAAGGCGCAGGCGTTGCTGTGGGAGTTCCCGGGCGGAAAACGCGAGGCCGGCGAAGCGCCGGAAGCCGCGCTGGTGCGCGAGATCCGCGAGGAGTTGTGCGTGGAGCTCGCACTGGGCGAACGGCTGCGGGAGGCGGTGCACGACTACGGGAGTTTCGGCATCACGCTGACGCCGTTTCTGGCGACATTGCGCGACGAGGGGGCCGCGCCGCAGGCGGTGGAACATGCGGCGCTGCGCTGGTGCACGCCGGCGGAATTGCGCGCGCTCGAGTGGGCGCCGGCGGATGTGCCGATCGTGACGGAGTACCTCGCGCGGCGGTGAGGGGCGGAGTTGAGGTGGGCGGCGGTGGAAAGCTGCTCTCGCGAACAGCGCCACGTGACGGAGACGGATGGCGGGCGTGAAGCGCGCCCCACCAGCGGCGAGGTGAGACGCTGACGCGTTCCGCTACGGCTCGCTGCTCTCGCGAACAGCGCCACGTGACGGGATCGTGCGCGTGGTGTTGCGCGCGAAAAAAAACGGCGGGCTCGCGAGGAGCCCGCCGTCGGTTGCGGAAAAGCGGAGAGTGCGCGGGAGCGGTCTACTTCCAGCTCAGGATGAAGCGCGTGTAGTATGTCGTATCCAGCTTCTCCTTGCCGGGTTGCGGCTCGCTCACGTAGTCGTTGGCGACGCCGATGCGGATCTTCCAGCGCGAGGCGGCCAGCGGCAGCTCGAGCGCGGAGTCGTGCTGGAGGCGGTAGTTGGCGAAATCCTCGAGCGAGGGGAGGAAGACGAGCTTGTTGATCAGGCGCCACTTCGCGGTCGAGTAGGTGTGCTGCAGGCCCACGTCGAGGGCGGGCGTGCTGATGTCGTCGCCGAATTCGTAGGACTCATACCGGTACGCGAGACCGAGGCGGAAGGTGAGCTCCTGCGCGGGCTTCTTGATGATCGAGTAGCCCACACCGGCGGCGGAGTTGGAGTAGAAGTCCAGGTCCTTGATCTTGTCGGTGCCGATCTCCTCGCGCACGTACCAGGATGCACGCTCCGAGAAGAACGCGGAGTAGTCGACGCCGGCCTTGGCGTTCTCGGCCGAGGTCTCGTCCTCGGTGACGGGCGGGTTGCCGGTGGTGACCTCCTGGGTGGCGCGGGTGTAGGCGCCGTAGAACTGGAGCTTGTCCTGCGGGCCGGCGAGGGTGGCGGTGAAGCCGACGGAGGTCGCGAGGCTGTTGGTGTTGCCCTGTGCGCCCATGACATCGACCGACGCCTCGAACGCCCAGGCACGGCGCGCGGCGGCGGCGGCCTTCGCCTCGGGGCTGTCGGAGGGGTCGATCCAGACCGCCTCGACAGCGTCGATCGGCCCGGTGCCCCACGCGCCCGGCCCGGCGACCCGCACTTCGCCGCCGCCGGCGGTCGCGACAGCGCCCTGGACGGTGTTGCCGCCCTTGTAGCGGAGGAAGACCGGGGTGTCGGTGCTGAGGCTGGCGATGTTGGCCTGCTGGATCTTGAGGACGCCGGCGAAGTCGGTCTGGATTTCGACCACGCCGCCGGAGGCGCGGATGATCTTGCCCTGAATCACCGAGCCGTCGGTGGTGCCGACCGTGTCGGCGAGCAGGGAGGGAGAGAAGAGGGCGCAGGTGCTGAGCGCGAGGGAGGCAAGCAGATGTCGGAGGTTCTTCATGGTTTGTGGTGTTCGGCCAACTTGCGGTGGAGGCGGCTCCCGTGAGTGGAAGCCGGCGAGTCGGGCCGGGGAAAATAGCCCGCAACGGTTCCGATACAAGATCGGGTTTCTTCGGCGGCAGCGGAGGGAAGAATCCCTCGGCTCGCGCTCAGGTCCGGCCGCAACCGGCCGATAGAGGGGCAGAAACCGTGATCCCAACCGCTTCAAGCTCTGGTACCCCGCGTCTGAAAATCGGCAAACCCGACATCGTCCGCGTCGGGCAACAGCTGCCGGCCTCGCCGCGTATCTTCTCGCGCCTGGCGGCGGTGTTGAAGGATCTGAACACGGGCGTCGACCAGGTGGTCGGACTGGTGAAGATGGACCCCGGCTTGAGCGCGCAGGTGATCCGGCTGAGCAACAGCGTGCTGTTCGGTTTCGCGGAGCCGAGCGCCTCGCTCGAGGAATCGATCAACCGCGTGGGCTTCCGCGAGGTGTACCGGCTGGTCGGACTCGCGGCGACCAACCAGCTTTTCCCGAAGGAGCTCGCGCTCTACGCGGTGCGCGGCGACCTCGTCTGGGAGAACTCCCTCGCCTCGGCGCTCGCGATGGAGCGGCTGGCGCGCAAACAAGGCTCCGAGGATGAGCAGGCCGCCTACACGATCGGGCTGCTGCGTTCCGCCGGCAAAGTGCTCTTCACGCGGCTCGCCGCCCAGCCGGCCGTCCGCCTGCCGGCCTATCCCGGCCCGGACATGGAGCCGCACCTGGGCGACTGGGAACGCGGTCTGTTCGGCATGGACAATCCCGAGGCCGCGGCGGAGCTGATGGAGCATTGGAAATTTGATCCCACAATCCGGCTCGCGATCCGCCACCACTACGATCCGCTGGTCGCACCGGAGGCACCCCGCGAAGCGGCGTTGCTGAACTGCGCCGGCTGGGTCGTGCACCAGCTGGGAAAGAGCTTGCCGGGCGAGGCCGCCTACTGGCGCCGCGAGCCCGCGAAGCTCGATCGGGCCGGCGTGTTGGCCGAAGCGGTCGACGCGGTCGTCGAGGAGGTCCGCACCGAGCTCGAAGTCCTGAAATCGGCCGTGTCGCTGGGTTGAGCGCTTCGCCGCGACCGTGTCGGCGCGCCGGGTGTCCGGCGGGCGAACTCGGTGCAGGTCGGCGCGGATTGCGTTTCAGCGCCACCGCCGACGGGCGATAGAGATACCCCGATGGCTGCTCCCCTGCACAACAAACGCTTCGAGGCGCAGTCGCTGTCGCTGCATGCGAGCAAGTTGCCGCCCGCGTCGCAGGTCTTCGGCCGGCTGGTGGCCGCGATCAACGACGGCAACTCCAGCCTAGACCGCATGGCCGAGCTGGTCCGCCTCGACACCGCGCTCACCTCCCAGCTCCTGCGCATCGCCAACAGCGTATTGTTCGGCTTCCGCTCGCAGGCGACGAGCGTCGAGGAGGCGGTGCTTCGCGTCGGCCTCAAGGAGCTGCATCGCATCGTCGGCCTGTGCGCGGCCTCGCTTGCCTTCCAGTCGGACCTGCAGGTCTACGGCACGACCGCCGAGGCGCTCTGGGGCAACGCGGTCGCGACCGCGGTCGCGATGGAGAAGCTCTGCGTCGCCACCGGCGGCGACGCGGCCCTCGGCTACACCGCCGGGCTGCTGCGCTCGGTGGGCAAGATGGTGCTCGCCCGGCACGCGGCCGGCGCGGTGGAACCGTTTTCCCCCGACAAGCACGGCGCGCTGCCCGAGTGGGAGCAGTCGGTCTTCGGCTCCAACCACGCCCAGGTGGGGTCCGCCTTGTGCGAGCTCTGGCGCTTTCCCAAGCCGATCGCCTCCGCGCTGCGGGACCACCTCCGGCCGGCCGCGAACCCGCACGCGATCGCCTTGGCGCACCTGCTCAACTTCGCGGGTCTGCTCGCCGAGCGGCTCGGCCGCGGGTTGCCCGGCGAAACGGCGCTGTGGGCCGACGATCCGCTGCGTTTCGAGAAGACCGGTTTCGACGCGCGCAGCATCGACGGGCTGCAGGCGGAAACGCAGGCCGAGGTCGATCGCATGGGCGCGATGCTCGCGGTCATCCGCGCGGGATGAACGCCTCCGGGCGCCGCCGACCGGGCGGGCCCCGAATGAGGCATTGCCAAAGGAACCGACGTTTTCACGCTCGGCGCATCGCGATGAAAAATACCGTGCTGCAGAAGTTCCGCTCCGCCTTCGGCGGCGAACCGACCGTGATCGCGCGCGCCCCGGGCCGCATCGAGTTCATCGGCAACCACACCGACTACAACGGCGGCACGGTGCTCGGCGCCGCGATCGACCGTGGCATCTGGGTGGCGGCGCGGCCACTGGCCGGCAACAAGGCGGTCTTCGCCAGCGGCCACACCACGGGCCTGGTCGAGGTGGCGCTCGACGCCTCCCTCGCGAAACAGACCGGCGATCGCGCCTGGGTGAACTATCAGCTCGGCGTGTGGGCGAAGCTGCCCGACTTCGGGCTGAAACAGCCGGCCGGTTTCCAGTTCGCCGATGTCTCCGACCTGCCGCCCGGCGCCGGCCTGAGCAGCAGCGCGGCGATCGAACTCGCGACCGGCCTGGCGCTCACCGCGCTCGCCGGCGAGAATCCCGCCCGCGAGACGCTCGTGAAACTTGGCCGCAAGGCGGAGAACGAGTTCGTCGGCGTGCCGTGCGGCATCCTCGACCAGGGCGTGTCCGGCTTCGGCCAGCGCGACCACCTCGTGTTCATCGATTGCCGCGGGCCGTCGTTCGCCACCGTGCCGCTGCCTGCCGACGCGCATTTCTGGGTGTTCAACACCCACACCAAGCACGCCCTGGTCGACGGCCTCTACGCCGCCCGCCACCGCGAGTGCATGGACGCCGCGAAGGCCCTCGACGTGAAGCAGCTCGTCGACGCCACCCCCGCGCAGCTCGAGGCCGCCAAGGTCTCCCTCCCCGAGGCGACCTACAAGCGAGCGAAACACGTGATCGACGAGATCGGCCGCGTGGCCGCCGTGCAGGCGGCGCTGCAGAAGGGCGACCTCGCGGCGGTCGGCCGCCTGCTCACCGCCTCGCACCGCAGCTCGCAGGCCCTCTTCGAGAACAGCACGCCCGAGCTGGATTTCCTCGTCGACCAACTGACGACGGCGCCGCACGTGCACGGCGCGCGCCTGACCGGCGGCGGTTTCGGTGGCGCGGTGATGGCGATGACCAGCGGCGCGTTCTCAGCGGCCGGGGCCGAGCACATCGTCGCAGCCTACGAGGCGAAGTTCGGCGCGAAGCCCGACGTGCTCCATCTCAAGACCGGCCCCGGCGCGGAACTGGTCGCAGGCTGAACGACGCCGCTCCGGCCGAGCGGCGCGGGCACGCCCCGGTGCCTCCCGTTCGCCTGCGGCGATTCGCGGTGGGACGCGCAGGTGCGGCGTCGCCGCTCAACTACTGGGCCGGCGAGAACAAGGCCCTGCCAACCATTGGTTCACAGGGCCTGGTTGCGTCTGGCGCCGGCCTCGAGGGTGGCGCCGCGAAGGGCGGAAACTCGGTCAGGGTGCGGCGGGCGCCGCTGGTGTGGCCCTGGCGGCGCGCGGAGCGAGGTGTCGGGCGAGGAAGCCCTCGATCTCGGTGTAGAGTTTCACGCGGTGGTCGAGATCGGCCATGCCGTGCCCCTCGCCGCGCTGGAAGTACGTCTCGTTCGGCACGCCGGCCTTCTTCAGCTCGGCGACCAGCCGTTGCGACTGCTCGACGGAAGTGACGACGTCGGACCCGCCATGGGCGACGAAGACGGGCACCTTGATCTTGGCGGCCGAGCGCAGGGGTGAGATTTCCTCGAACTTCTCCTCGTTGGCCTTGGGGTCGCCGAGGAAGCGGCGGTACACGGCTGTGCGCCCGGAGGCGAAGCCCTCGGTCTCGAAGCGTTTGGCATCGGCGATCATCTGTGCCCAGTCATACACGCCGCTCATCGCCACGGCGCAGCGATAGAGCCCGGATTCGTGCGCCACACCGCTGATCGCGAGATAGGCGCCGAACGAGCCCCCCATGATCGCGATGCGGTCGGGATCCACGAGGCCGGACTTGATCAGCTTCCGCACCCCGTCGGTCACATCGTCGTGCATCTTGCGGAAGGCCCACAGGTCGTCGGCGGGGAAACGCCACTGGGTTCCGAGAGAGCCGCGGTAGTTGGGCTGGAAGACGGCGTAACCGCGGCTGGCAAGGAACTGCACCTCGGGGTCGCATCCCCACGAGTCGCGCACCCAGGGCCCGCCATGGGGAAGGACGACCAACGGCGCCGGCCTCTCCTTCGAGGCGCCCTCGGGGAGCGTGAGGAAGCCGTCGATCATCGCTCCGTCGCGATTCTTGTAGGTGAGGAAGGTCATCGGCCGCAGTCGCTCGGAATCGAGCCAGGGGGCGACGCTGGCGACGACGGTGCTGATGGCGCCTTTCTCGAGGTCGATCAGCAGGTAGGCGGTGGGTTTGCGGTCGGAGCGCACCGCGACGAAGAACCGTTTCTCGGCGCGGTCGCTGCCAACGATCGAGACGATGGCGCCCTTGGCGGCCGGCCCGAGCGAGTTCTCGATCTTGCGTTGGAGCTTTTCGTAGGCCGGGTCGAACCAAACCGTGCTCGGGACTTCGCGCTCGAAACGCAGGCCGAGGATGTGGCCATCCAGGGGGTGTTTGTAGGGGCGGCAGCGGCTCAGGTCGTACTTCTCGGTCTGGAAAAGCACCTCGCCGAGCTGGCCGGTCAGTGCATCCAAAAAACGGAGCGACCGGGGCTTGCCCTCCTCGCGCGGACCGAGCACGAGCAGTTGTCCCGGCCGGTCGGCAACCGAGACGATCTCGATCTCGTCGAGGTCTACCGGGCAGGGCTGCCAGTTTTTGCCGTCGAGGCGGTGGAGGAAACTCTTCCCGTCCTTGGACGTGACCGCGTAGGCGAGTTCGCCGGCGTTGTCGGTGATGTAGCCGCGCGTGGCGCCGTGCTTCAGCGTGGGGTAGTAGCGGACGACCTTTGCGAGGGTGCCTCCCTCGATGGAGCCGGGGTCGACGTAGGCGTCGTTGCGTTTGTCGAACGGGTCGAAGCGCGGCTCCATCCCGTCGATCTGGACGACGCCGCCGTCGTTGCCATGGTCGAAGGCGCAGCGCCGGATCCAGACGATCGGATGCTGGGGCTTGGCGAGCGGCGAGCTCAGCACCTGGTCGACATTGTGGAAATCGACCGCGTAGGTCTGGCGCAGATCCGCGATCGGCGAGACGCACAGACCCTCGCTGTAGCGATTGTGGGAGACGAGGGTGAAGATCAGCCGGTCGTCGCCGAGCCAGTCGACGTCATGCAGGTCCTTCTTGCCCGGGCCGAAGAGACGCCGGTACTCGCCGGTCGCGATCTCGCACAGCACCATCTCGGAGCGATCCACGCCGACCGTGGTCGAGGCGATGAAATGGGTGCCGGCGGGGTTGAGTTCCGGGTTCGAGAAAAGGCTCGGTCGGAAGAAATCGACGACGGGGATCGGCTCGGAGGCCGGGACCGGGACCATCCGCTCAAGCGGATTGTCCGGCTTCGCGAAACCAGGAACACAGGACGCCAGACCCAGCCCGGCGACCATCCAGTGGGACCAAGGAAGCATCAGCCCTGTGTGCCTGAATCGGCAGGACAGGCAAGCCCGCAGCCCGGGGTGGGCGCGTCAGAGCGGCATGCGGGCAAACTCGTCGAGCACCGCCGCAATCTCGCCGAAGTAGGCGTCGACGTAGGGATGCGCCCAGAACAGGTAGAGCAGGCCGGCGGCGGAGAGCATCGGGCCGAACGGCACCGGCATGCCCATCAGGCCGGGCGACTCCTCGCCGGAGGGTTCCTCGCCCGCGGGCGCGGCGGCGGCGGGGCCCGCGGCCGCCGGTGCGGAACGTCGGAACGGCAGCCACAGCACGGTGGCGATCACGCCCAGCACGGCGCCGCCGAACACCGCGCACACGGCGCCCTTCCAGCCGAGGAACGCGCCGATGCAGCCGAGCAGTTTCACATCCCCGAACCCCATCGCCTCCTTGCGCAGGATCTTCTCGGCCAGCAACGCGATCCAGAGCACAAGCGCCGAGCCCACGAACATCCCGAGCACCGAGTCGATGCCCGCCTGGAGGCCGGCGAGCAGGTGGCCGAGCGCCGGATCGACCGAGGCGGGGGCTGTGTATCCGTGCAGTGATGGCACGAGTACCGACAGGACCACGCCGACCACCGCCCCGCCGATGGAGAACCGGTCGGGGATGATCATGTGGTCGATGTCGATGAAGGACGCCGCGATCAACATCGAGGCGAAGAGCATCGCGCCCAGCGCCTTGCCGGGGCCGAACTCCAACGCGCAGACGAGAAACACGAGCGCGGTCAGGAGTTCGACGGCGGGATAACGCACGCTGAAGGGCCGCCCGCAGCAGCGGGCGCGTCCGCGCAGGAGCAGCCAGCTGAGGATCGGGAGGTTGTCGAACCAGCGCACCGGCTGGCCGCAGGCGCAGTGCGAACCCGGGCGCACGACGGACTTCCCGGCGGGTATCCGGTAGATGCAGACGTTCAGAAAGCTTCCGATGCACGCGCCGAACCCGAAAGCCACGGCGGGGAAGAACCACGGGAAGCTCGCGTGGATGAGGCGGAGTTCGTCGAGCGAGATCATGCAGGGAAAGCGAGCGCGGCGCGGGCGGCCTGGTGCATCACCTCGGCGGGTACGGCGGCGCCGGTCCACAACTCGAGCGCGCGCGCGCCCTGGTGGACAAGCATCAGCAGGCCGTTGGCCTGCGGGACGCCGAGCGTGGCGGCGGTCTCGAGCAGCGGGGTGCGCGGCGGGTTGTAGACCATGTCGAACACACAGGCCGGCCGCGGCCACGTCGCGAGGTCGATGGGCGCCGGTTCATCGGCGCGCAGTCCGGCGGAGGTGGAGTTGATCAGGATGGCACCGGCCGGCACGTCGCCCGGGCCCTCGGCCAAGCGGCGGCCGCGGACGGGGATCGCGCCGGCGAGCGGACGGATCTGCGCCAGCAGCGCATCGAGCGTGTCGGCGCTGCGGTTGGCGATGGTGAGCGAGCGGCAGCCCTGCCGCAGCGCCTCGACGGCGGCACTGCGCGCCGCGCCGCCGGCTCCGAGCAGGACCACATCGGCCCCGGCGAGCGGGCGGGCGAACTCGGCCGCGATCGCGGCGGCGAGGCCGTGGCCGTCGGTGTTGAAGCCTTCGAAGCCGTGGGCGGTGCGGCGCAGCGTGTTCACCGCACCGATGTCGCGCGCGGCGGGATCGATCTGCGCGAGCAGGTCGAGCGCGAGCACCTTGTGCGGCACCGTGAGGTTCAGACCGGCGAAGCCGCGGGCGTGGAACAGCGGCAGCGCCTCGGCGAGGCGCTCGGGGGCGATGTCGAACTTCCAGTAGCGCCAGGCGGCGAACTGCGGGTCGTGCCCGGCCAGGACGCGCAGCGCGGCGTTGTGCATGGGCGGCGAGACCGAGTGCTTCACCGGGTGCCCCACGACCGCGAGGTGCGTGCCGGGCTCGGACCAGCGGGAGAGGTCGTCGAGGGTGAGCGTGTCTTCGGGGCGCATGCCGACGCGCCACGATGGGCCGAAACGCCGGCGGAACGAGCGCGAAGTTGCGGTGTGCCGCTCAGTTGCGACCCGGCCGCGGGAACTACAGCAGCCGGAAGACGCGGATCACGACCGTGCCCGGCCGCGGGCCGCCGGCGATGGAGCCGACGAACTGGGCGCGGGCGAGCCAGGCGTGCGGCCCGTCGGGCACCTCGAAACGCGGGGTGGTGCGCAGGTAGCGCCCCTGGTCGGCGATCACCCCGCGGTTGCGCACCACGATGACGGTGCCGTCGTCGCAGCGCATCGAGTACAACGCGTCGACCTCGGTCACGCCGTCGCGCCGCTCCAGCTGCCAGTCGGCCCCGCCGGGCAGCACCACCCCGCGGAGCGTGGCGCCCGCGAAGGTGCCGCCCGTGATTGGAATGTAGCGGCTGCGGCCGATGGCGGTCTCGCCGACCTCCACGGTCGCGCCGATCTCGACGACGGCTTCGTAGACGAATTCGGTGCGGAGCGGCTCCGGCGCGGGGCCGGACTCGGCCGCGGCCCGGTGGGGGGCGCCGAAGCCGAGCAGGAGCAGGAAAGAACAGGCGGGGAGGAGAGCGCGGAGGTGCATGGCGGGTGGCAGGGGGCGGGGAGAGGGCTACGGGTGGATCAGGGGGAGGGGAAGCCTTTCAACTGGATGGACCAGCGGGGATCGCGGGCGAGTTCGCTGTCCTCCCCGAGGAACATGCCGGAGGCCTCGGCGCGACCCTTGAGCTGCCAGTCGAGCCAGGCGAGGGCGACGGGTGTGAACTCGCCGCCGTGCGGCCTGGCGTAGGTGCCGCCGTGGCCGACATCGAGGTTGGTCATGGCGACGGGCACGTGGTCCAGCCGCGCGAAGTCGTCCATGGCGTTGTTGTAGGCGATGTCGGTCGGACCGCCCATGATGTACAGCACGGGGGCGTGGAAGTCGCGCAGGTCGTCCTTGGTGAGCGCGGGCATGAGCTTCATCTGCGAGGGTTCGGGCAGGACGCCGCTGTTGCAGATGACCGAGGTCCGGATACGCGGATCGCCCGAGATCTCGATGGCCTGGAGGCCGCCGCAGGACATGCCCATCGCGGCGACCTGCGCGGTGTCGACGCGCCCGGCGTAGCGCCCCGTGGCCGCGGCGTTCTCGGCGGTGATCCAATCCAACGCGGCGAGAAGCTGGTCGGAGCGGGTGGGCTGGCGGGAGGCCTCGTCGCGGTGCTCGAGTTGGTCGAGGCGGCCGATGGCGAGCACGAGGTACCCGTGTGAGGCGAGCTCGTTGAGGAAGTTCTTGTGCTCCTGGGCGGTGTTGGCGCAGGCGCCGTTACCCCAGAGGAGGACCGGGAGCCTGTTCGCCGCGCCGAACGGCGTCAGGTCGCGCGGGCGGAAGAGGGTCATGCCGGGCAGCGTCGGCTCCTCGGTGGCGACGGCCGGGTACGGGCCGGTGCCGCCCTGCTCGACGACGACCGCCGCGGTGTCGCTGGCGCCGGGAGGCGTGCTCGCGGGCGCGGCGAGCCGGTAGGCCTGGGCGAGGAACTGCGGGAGCAGGTCCGGTGGCTGGTACATGTTGATGTAGTAGAGCGCGACGAGGTCGTGCGCGGGATCGATGAGGTACTTCGTGCCGAACATGCCGCCCCAGGAGAAGGCGCGGTCGGAGACGGCCGGCACGGGTTTGAGCGCGCGGTGGAGCTCGAAGCCGAGGCCGAACTGGAAGCCCGGCGCCGCGCCGCTGTCGGGCGCGAGCCGGTCGAGCGTGGTCATCAGCTCCACTGTCTCCGGTTTAAGGATGCGGTGGCCGTCGAGCTCCCCCTTGTTGAGCAGCATCTGGCAGAACCGGGCGTAGTCCCCGATCGGGCCGTTGAGGCCGATGGCGCCTTCCGCGTAGGTCTGTTGCGTGCTGACGGCGCCCTCGGCGTACAGGTTGGGGCCGGGCACGAGCTTCCCGTCGACGGACCGGTAGGGCTTCACGAAGCGCGCGAGGTCCGCGGGGGCGTAGTACCAGTCGGTGCGGTCCATCCCGAGCGGGGTGAGGACCTTCTCCTTCACGTATTCGCGCAACGGTTTTCCGGAGATGCGCTCGACGAGGTAGCCGAGCATGTTGCTGCTCAGGTGGTATTCCCAGCGCGTGCCGGGATCGAAGCCGAGCGGGTATCTGGCCAACGCGAGCATCTCCTCCTCGAGGAGCTTCGCCTGGTAGTTGCCGCCGCCGGTGTGCTGCCCGGCCGGGGCCGGCTGCGGGAGCGCGCCGCCAAAGCCGGCGGGCGCGGAGTCCGGCGCACCCTGCGCGCGGCGCAGCTCGTGCACGAGTCCGGCGCCGAGCCCGGAGGTGTGGCTCATGAGGTGCGCGAAGGTCATGGGCGCAGCGACCGGCCGGGTCTCGTAGGTGCCGTCCGGATTCACCTTCGTCAGCACGCGGTCGGGGATCCCGGGGAAATACTTCGACACCGGGTCGTCGATCGCCACCAGCCCCTGCTCGACGAGCGTCATGAACGCGACCGTGGTCACCGCCTTCGTCTGCGAGAAGAGCACGTAGTAGTCGTCGACGGTGGCGGGGACGCGGTTCTCGACGTCCCTCCACCCGAAGGCCTTCTGGTAGACCACGGTGCCACCCTTGGCGACGAAGCCGGCGACGCAGCTCAGCCTGCCGTTCTCGACGAAGGACTGGAGCAGCGAATCCATGTCGGCGATCGCGGCGGAATCGGCACCGGTCGCGGCCGAAGCGGCCGCGGGCTTGGAGGGCTGCGGCTCCGCCACAGCCGAGGGGACGGAGGGCAGGAGCAGCAGCAGGGAGGCGAGGGAAGCGATGACGGGTGATCTCATGGAAAGGAACGCGGCTGGGGTGTGGGACGACGGAACGGGAGGGCGGGCTCAGGGCGCGG
>JAEZSJ010000206.1 GCA_023443985.1 Verrucomicrobiota bacterium
GGCGCGGGGAGGGGGCGTCGCGGGTGGCGGAGCGGAGGCGGGGAAGCCCGCCTGCGAGCGGGTGGCGTGGGCGGGATGCGCGGGACACCCTGGAAACGCAAAACGGCCGGCGGCGCTGGGAGCGCACACCGGCCGTCGTGGGTTTGCGGGGAAAAGGCGACGCTCAGGCCCCGGGGACCTTGGGCAACTCGGCCAGCGCCTCGTCGACCTGTTCGTGGCTGTACTCGTGGTCGGCGAGCTTGCCGGCGCGGTAGTCCTGATACGCGGGCATGTCGAAGTAGCCGTGGCCGGAGAGGCCGAAGAGGATGGTCTCGGCCTTGTTCTCCTTCTTGCAGCGGAGGGCCTCGTCGATGGCGCCCTTGATGGCGTGCGAGCTCTCCGGCGCGGGCAGGATGCCCTCGGTGCGGGCGAAGGTCATCGCGGCCTCGAAGCAGCCAAGCTGCGGGTAGGCGCGGGCCTCGAGCTGGCCGAGGTGCATGAGGTGCGAGACGATCGGGGACATGCCATGGTAGCGCAGGCCGCCGGCGTGGATGCCCTCGGGCACGAAGGTGTTGCCGAGGGTGTACATCTTGAGCAGCGGCGTGAGGTGGGCGGTGTCGCCGAAATCGTAGGTGAACTTGCCCTTGGTGAGGGTGGGGCAGGACGCGGGCTCGATGGCGAGGATGCGCGTGGTGCGTTCGCCGCGCAGCTTCTTGCCGAGGAAGGGAAAGGCGATGCCCGCGAAGTTGCTGCCGCCGCCCGCGCAGGCGATGACGACATCGGGGTAGTCGCCGGCGGCCTCGAGCTGCTTGAGGGCCTCCAGGCCGATCACGGTCTGGTGAAGGGCGACGTGGTTGAGCACGGAGCCGAGCGCGTATTTGGCGTTTGGATCCTGGGCGGCGACCTCGACCGCCTCGGCGATGGCCATGCCGAGCGAACCGGTGCTGTCGGGGTGATTCGCGAGGATCGCGCGGCCGGCGGCGGTGGTGTTGGAGGGGCTGGCGATGACGTTGGCGCCCCATGTCTCCATGAGCGCGCGACGGTACGGTTTCTGGCCGTAGCTGACCTTCACCATGTAGATGAGGACCTCGATGTCGAAGAACGTGCCGGCGAGCGCCAGCGACGCGCCCCACTGGCCGGCGCCGGTCTCGGTGATGATGCGCTTCACGCCTTCGCGCTTGTTGTAGTACGCCTGCGGAATCGCGGAGTTGGGCTTGTGCGAACCGGCGGGGGAGACGCTCTCGTTCTTGAAATAGATCTTGGCGGGCGTGCCGAGGAACTGCTCGAGGCGCCGCGCGCGGTGGAGCGGGGTGCACCGCCACTGGCGGTAGATGTCGCGGACCGGCTCGGGGATCGGGATCCAGCGGTCGGTGGACACCTCCTGCTCGATGACTCCCATCGGGAAGATGGGCGCCAGATCCTGTGGTCCGATCGGCTGGAGCGTGCCGGGATGAAGCACGGGCGGGAGCGGGACGGGCAGGTCGGCCGCGATGTTGTACCACGCGGTCGGAATATCGGTTTCGGGCAGGAGGTATTTGACGTTGTCCATGTCGGGTGGGCGGGGCGCGGGCGCAGTGGCGCGGCGCGCGCGGGGTGTTTGTCTGGGCCGCAAATCAGAGAGGGCCGCACGCGACAGGGAAAGCGTTTTGTTTGCGCGCGGCGCGACCGCGGCACCGGTGCGATCCGGCACCCGCACCGGGTCGCGGCGCGCGGAAGGACGAGGTGGCCGCCGTCAGGATTCCTCCACCTCGGTCGGCTGGCTGAGCGAGCGTTGGATCGCCTTCAACACGCTGATGTAGGCCTGGACCTTGGCGGTGCGGCCGCGGAAACCGGCGGCCTCGTGGCCTGCGCGCACGGCGTCTTCCGCGGCGCTGTTGAGCTCGGCCACGCGACGCTGGGCCTGGACCAGGCGCTTCTCGACTGCGGAGAGCAGGATCGCGACCTTGTCGGGGGCGCCGGTGGAGACCACGTCGGGCACAAAGCGGTTCTTCGATTCGATGAGCTCGTCGACGAGCTCATCGTCCTCGAAGCGGTCCTCGGCGAGCAACACCGAGAGGTTGAGTCGTGCCGCCTTGATGACCTCCTTGGCGGCCGGCTTCTTCGCGTACGCGAGGGCAGTGGCCCCGATGCTGTCCCGGGCGTTGAGATTGGCGCCTCGTTCGAGCAGCAACTGCACGATCGCGGCCTGGTTGTGGGCGGCGGCCACCATGAGCGGGGTGATCCCGTCGGGCTTGCGCTTCTCGATGTCGGCCCCCTTGTCGAGCAGCAGGTTCATGGTGTCGGGAAAGTTCCGTTGCGCGCAGGTCATCAGCGGTGTCCACCCGTCGGGCGTGGCCTGGTCGACGGCGGCCCCAAAGTCGAGGAGCAGCGCAGCGGCGGCGGTCTTGCCGGCGTTGGCGGCGCGCATGAGGGCCGTCCAGCCGTACTTGTCCGTCGACTCCTCACGGGCCCCGCTGCGTAAAAGAAGCTCCGTGACGGCGACGTTGCCCGCTTCGGCGGCGTACATCAGCGGTGTGCGCCCGTCGTTGGTGGTGCCGTTGATATCGGCGCCGCGGTCGAGCAGGCAGCGGACGGCCCCGAGCGGGTCCCGGCCGGCGGAGCCTGCGGCGGCGTGGAGCGCGGTGAGGCCGTCGGAGTCGCGGTAGTTCGCCTCGGCGCCGCGGTCGAGCAGGAGCCGGATGCCGGCCTCGTGCCCGTGGTTGGCGGCGCAGAGCAGCGGGGTCCAGTTGTAGTTGTTGACGCGGTTCGGATCGGCGCCGCGGTCGAGCAGGAGCTGCATCTTGGCGGTCTTGCCGGTGTTGGCGGCGAGGTGGAGCGGGTGCCCTGACTCGGGTTTGGGTCCGTCGATCTTGGCGCCGCGATCGAGGAGGAGCGCGAGGATACGGGGGTCATCGGTGTGCATCAGCGCGGTCCAGCCCATGTTGTCGCAGGCGTCGATCTCGGCGCCCTTGTCGAGGAGGAGTGCGGCCTCGTCGGGCCGGGTGGCCCACATGAGCGGTGTCCAGCCGTTGGCATCGCGGGAGTTTGGATCGGCGCCGCGTTCGAGGAGCAGTCGGGCGATCTCGGACTCGCCGGTGTTCAGGGCCTTTATGAGCGCGGTCTGGCCGTAGTGGTCCTTGATCTCGAGGGAGGCGCCCTTGTCGAGGAGCAGCGCCACCATGGCGGGGTCCGAGGTGCGCATCAACGCGGTCCAGCCGGCGTCGTCCCGTTCGTCGATGGGGGCGCCGCGCGCGAGCAATGCCTGCACCGCCTCGGCGTTGCCGGCGTCGGCCGCGCGGCCGAGGAGGGTAGTCCCGACCGCGTCCCGGGTGTCGATCCGGGCGCCTTTCTCCAGGAACAGGGCGAGCAGCGAAACGCGGCTGTGGCTGACCGCGAACATCAACGGGGTAATGCCCGCATCGTTGGCGGTCTCGATCGCGGCGCCTTTCTCGAGCAGGAACCGGGCGGCGGTCTCCCGGCCGGCAACCGTGGCGCGGGCGAGCGCCGTGCACCCTTCGCGGTCGCGCGCTTCCAGGTTGGCGCCGTGCGCGAGCAGCAGGGCCATCGTGTCGAGATCGTCGGCGGAGGCCGCGAGCATCAGGGGCGTGGCCCCGTCGTTGTCGGTGAGGTTCGGATCGGCTCCCCGCTCGAGGAGAAGCTGTTTGATCTCGAGCGAGTGCGCACTGGTGAGGGCGGTGCGACCGTCGGTGTCCCGGGCGTTGATCGCGGGGCGATGGGTGAGCAGGGTGCGGACGAGATCGGTCGCGCCGACCTGAGCATGCCACATCAGCGCGGTCCGCCCGTTTTCGTCGGTGGCATCGATGGCGGCGCCCTGTTGCAGGAGCAGGTCGGCGGCCTCGGGGCTGATGGCATAGG
>JAEZSJ010000224.1 GCA_023443985.1 Verrucomicrobiota bacterium
CGCGGAGAGCCTGCGTACGCTCGTCGGCCCGCACGGGCAGACCTATGTCCTGCGCGCGTGGCAGACCGAGGACGGCCTGCCGCAGAACTCCATCAGCGCGATCGCCGAGACCACCGACGGCTACCTCTGGATCGGCACCTACAGCGGCCTGGCGCGTTTCGACGGCGCGCGCTTCGAGAGCTTCGACGCGGCGCGCACCCCGGGGCTCGCCGCCACCCAGATCGTCAGCCTCTTCGCCGCCGCGGACGGCGCGCTCTGGATCGGCCACTATTCCGGCAATGTCACCCGCCACGCCGGGGGGCGCTTCGCCCCCGTCCCCTCCCGGTCCGCCAACCGCCACGAACCGGTCGCCGGGATCGGCCGCGATCGCACCGGCCGGGTGTGGCTGCTGCGCCGCAACGGCGTGCTCGAGTCCTCCGATGGCGCCCTCGCGACACCGTTTCCCGAACTCGCCCGGCCCCCGACACGGCTGTCGCTGGTGAACGGCCCGGGCGGCAACCTCTACGTGGAATGCGACGGCCGGGCCGCCGTGCTCGACGGCGAGGCCCTGCGCCTGCTCGACTTCGGCGTGGCCCGCCTCAGCGACTGGGTCGCCGGCGTCGGACCGGCCCACGCCGAGGGGCTCTGGATCGAACGCGACCTGCGGCTCCAACGCTGGTCGGCCGACGCCCGGCTCGAAAGCCGCGGCGTGTCTCCATGGGTCACCGACACCGCGCTCGGCAGCATCCGCGAGACGCCCGACGGCGTGGTCGCGGTGAGCACGCTCGACCAGGGACTGTATCTGGTCCGCCCCGACCGGAAGTCGCTGCACGTCGACCAGAACCTCGGTTTTCCGCAGAACTGGATCCGCTGCCTCGGGGAGGACCGGGAGGGCAACCTCTGGGTCGGCACCGCCTCGGCCGGCCTGGCGCAACTCGCCCCCGCCCGCGTCAGCGTGCTGAACGCCCCGGGGAACTGGCAGGGCTGCGCCGTCCTGTCCGTGCACGTCGCAGCCGACGGCGCGCTCTGGGCGGGCACGGAAGGCGCCGGGCTCTACCGCTGGCACGAGGGCGCGTGGTCGAGATTCGGTCCGAACGGTCCCGGCTTCGTCTGGTCGATCGCCTCGGCCCCCGACGGCCGCGTGTGGGCCGGCACCTGGAGTGACGGCCTGTTCCGCCGACAGGCCGAACGTTTCGAGCGCGTCGCCGGGTTCGCCCCCGCGCTCGGACCGGTGCTGGCGCTCCACCACTCCGCCGCGGATCGCGCACTCTGGATCGGCTGCGCGCGAGGCCTCTACCGCCTGTCCGACGCCGCGCCGGACGCCCCCCCCGAGCTCGTGCTCGCGTTTCCCAACGTCTGCACCTTCCTCCGCGGCCCGGACGGCACCCTCTGGTTCGGCACCACCGACGGCGGCCTCGGCCGGCTCCGCCACGGCAGCCACCGCCACTTCACCAAGGCCGACGGCCTCGCCAGCGACTCCGTGCAGACGCTGCTGCTCGACGACGACGGCACCCTCTGGATCGGCACCGCCGATGGCGGCCTCGTGCGTTTCCGCGACGACCGGTTCACCGCGATCGGCGCCGCCCAGGGGCTGCCGAGCAACGCCATCTGCCACATCGCCGACGACGCGGCCGGCAACCTCTGGTTGAGCACCCACCACGGCATCGCCCGGGTCGCCCGCGCCGAGCTCCACCGCTGCGCCGAGGGCGCTGTCGCGCAGGTCGTCCCCCTCGTGCTCGATCGTAACGATGGCCTGCCTACAATCGAGCTCTCCGGCGGCAAGCTCGCCTCCGGCGCGCGCGCCGCCGATGGCCGGCTCTGGTTCGCCAGCGGCAGGGGGCCCGTCTCGCTCGATCCCGGGAACCTCCGGCTCAACACCACGCCGCCCCCAGTCGTCCTGGAGCGGCTGCGGGTCGACCACCGAACCTTCGATCTCACCGCCGACCGGCCCACCGCGCTGAAGCTGCCGCCGGAACACCAACGCCTCGCCTTCGAGTTCACCGCGCTCAGCCTCACCGCGCCGGCCAAGGTCCGTTTCCGCTACCGTCTGGACGGCGTCGACGACAACTGGATCGACGCCGGCACCAAACGTTTCGCCACCTACAGCCATCTTCCCGCGGGCCGCTACAGCTTCCGCGTGACCGCCTGCAACAACGACGGCGTGTGGAACGACGACGGCGCCTCCTTCGCCTTCGTCGTCCTGCCCTATTTCTGGCAGACGTGGTGGTTCGTCTCGCTGTCGACGTTTCTCAGCCTCGGGGCGGTCGGGTTGGCGGCGCGGGCCCTCGTCCACCGCCGGATGCGGCGCCGCATCGAGGACCTCCAGCGCCGCCATGCGATCGAGCGCGAGCGTTCCCGCATCGCACAGGACATCCACGACGATGTCGGCACCAGCCTCACGCGCATCATGATGCTCGCGCAGTGCGCGCCGCCCTCCGACACACCCGGCCCACCCTCCCCCGGCGGCCGCTCCACGATGCAACGCATCTACCAGGCCGCGCTCGATGTCACGACCTCGCTCGACGAGATCGTCTGGGCGGTCAATCCCCGGCACGATTCGCTCGACAGCCTCGTGAGCTACATGGTCGGCGAATTCGCCCAGTCGCTGCTCGCCGAGGCGGGCCTGCGGTGCCGGCTCGAGCTGCCCGTGGCGGTACCCCATTGGCCCTTGGGCGCGGAGATCCGGCACAATCTGTTCCTCGCCTTCAAGGAGGCTCTGCACAACGCGATCAAACACGCCCACGCCTCCGAGGTCCGCATCACCCTCCAGATCGCCGGCGACGCCTTCACCATCTCCATCGCCGACGACGGGCGCGGGCTGCCGCCGACGCCCCCCGCGAGCGGCGCGCACAACGGCCTCGGGAACATGCGGCTGCGGATGGCGCGCATCGGCGGGCGCTGCGAGGTGAGCTCGCAACCCGGCCACGGCACCCGCGTGGCCTTCACGCTCTCCCGCAGTTCGGCGGGCGCCCCCGCGGCACCTCCGTCCCCCGCCGGCTGAGCCGTGTCCGCGCAGGCGAGCGGCACCGCCCGCCCCCGCCGGCCCGCCTGCTATTCCCGCACGCCCGGCTCGCCGGCATCGGCTCCAGCCAAGGTCGCCGCGCCCAACCGCCGGTTTTCCGCTCGCGACCGTCCGCTCCGGCCCCCATCTCTGGGAGCGACACCCAGTCATGGCTGACCAAGATCCCGCCCCCACGATCCGCGTCGCCGTCGTCGAGGACGATCCCGATGTCCGCGCGCTGCTCTGCCAATGGCTCACCGAGGAGCCCGGAGTCGAGTGCGTCGCCACGGCGGTCGACGCCGAGACGGCCCTCGCCGCCCTGCCCGGCCTGCGGCCCGACGTCGTCCTGCACGACATCATCCTGCCGGGAAAGTCCGGCATCGAATCCGTCGCGCAGCTCAAACTCCTGCTCCCGCAGACGCAGTTTGTGATGCTCACCGTCTACGAGGACGTGGAGCACATCTTCGCCGCGCTCTCCGCCGGGGCCACCGGATACATGCTCAAACGGACGCCGCGGCCCGCGCTGATCGAGGCCCTGCGCGAGGTGCACGCCGGCGGATCCCCCATGAGCAGCAGCATCGCGCGCAAGGTCGTCCAGTCGCTCCACCAGCCGCGCCGCCCCGCCGCCAGCGTCGCGACCGAGGCGCTCTCCGCCCGCGAGAACCAGGTGCTCGAGCTGCTCGCCCGCGGCCACCTCTACAAGGAGATCGCCGAGGAGATCGGCATCAGTATCCCGACGGTGAACACGTACATCCGCCGCATCTACGAGAAGCTCCACGTGCGCTCCCGCGCGCAGGCCGTGGCGGTGTACGCCAACCTCGGCGGCCCGGCCCCGCGCCCGCCCGCCGGCGCCTGACTTGTCCGCCGCCCGCCCGGTCCGGCCCGCCCCCGGGAC
>JAEZSJ010000424.1 GCA_023443985.1 Verrucomicrobiota bacterium
CGAGGCCCGGGTTCGCCGCCATGAGCGCATCGAGCGAGACGCCGTGGGTGCGGGCGATCTTGGCGGGCGTGTCGCCGGCCTTGACGGTGTAGTCGCCGCCGGGACCGGCGGGCGCACCGGCGGCCGCGCCGCCCTCTCGCGCGGCCCGCGGGGCCGGAGCGGCCGCACGCGCGGTCGCAAGTTTGTTGATGTCGGCGCGCATGGTCTCCATCGCGCCGCTCACCTGGTTGAAACCATCCTGCGTCTGCTTCGCGAGGCTCGTGGCAAAGTTGTTGGCCCGGTTGGCCGTGTCCTTGGCCGCGCTCACATCGCCGGCCACGCTCTGCACCTGGTTGTTCAGGCTCTCGACCTCGGTCTTGAGGGACTTGACCTGGCCGGCCCTCACGATGGCGACGACCGCCAGAACGCACGCCAGTGCGCCCAGGCCCACGCCGACAAACGGAAGAACGCTCGGGTTGTTCTCGCGAGAAATGGTATCCATGGAATGAAAAGTAGGCCTCGACCCATAGCCGGCAGCGGGGGCAAAGCAAGCAGTTAACCGAGGGGGGCTTACGCGGCGCGCAGCCCCGCGCACAGGCGGGCGAACGGAAGCATTGACACCGTGGAGCCGCAGCCGAGTCTTCGGCCCACCAATGCCTCGGGGCGTAGCTTAGCCTGGTAGAGCGCCTGGTTTGGGACCAGGAGGTCGAGAGTTCAAATCTCTCCGCCCCGACCATTGTCCACCGCGCGTTCCGCGACCGCGGGCGCCGCGGAGGGCCGGCGACGGGAACGCCCGCATCCGTTTTTCAATGCCAGCCCGCGCGCAGCGCCGCCCGGCCGGCCTCAACGCGCGGGATTGCCGCCGAGCCAGCCGTTGGCGCGCAGCCACGCCTCGCCCAGCGGGGGCCACTCGCTTCCGGGTCCGACCCCGGGCCGCATGCCGAAGCCGTGCGGGCCGTGCGCGAACACATGCAGCTCCACCGGCGCGCCGGCCACGCGGAGCGCATCGAAGAACCGGAGGGCGTTCTCCACGGGCACGCTCGTATCGGCCGCGCTGTGCACGAGGAACACCGGCGGGGTCGCCGGCGAGACCTGCCGCTCCGTCGACCAGCGCCGCTCGAGCTCCGGCCCGGGGTTCGCGCCAAGCAGGTTCCGCCGCGAGCCGGCATGGGTCACGCCGGGCTCCATCGTGATCACCGGGTAGACGAGCATGGCGAAGTCCGGGCGCCCGCTCACCGCGTCGAGGGCCGCGCCGGTGCGGCCCTCCGGGGCGTCGAACAACGTCGCCGCGCACGACGCCACGTGGCCGCCGGCGCTGAACCCGACCACCCCGATGCGGTCCGGCTGCACGCCGAACTCCGCGGCCCGCGAGCGCACGGTGCGGATCGCCCGCAGCACGTCGCGCAACGGCGCCGGCTGGCCATATTCAACAAGTCGGTAGCGAAGGAGGAAGACCGTGACGCCGCGCGCGTTGAACCATTGCGCGATCTGTCCGCCCTCGTGGTCCACCGCGAGCCGTTCGTAACCACCTCCCGGGCACACGACCACCGCCGTGCCGTTCGCCGTCCGCGCCGGGGCGGCATGGAGGGTGAGCGAGGGGTGGTGCACCGCCGTGACCCGCCCCTCGGCGACCACGTCGGGCGCCGCATCCGCGCGCAGCCCGGGCACGCCCTCGGGCCACAGCTCGATGCGGGGTGGTTCGTTTGCGCCGGAGCAGTCCAGGACGATTCCCATGAGGAGCGAGCCAAGCGGGGCCAAGAGGCGGGGAAGCGGTATCACGCGCCCAGCGTAGGGTCCGCCCCGGCCGCGGCAACTGCCGGCGGCTCGTACCGTTCGCGCGGTTCCGGCGGCTTCGACAAAGAACGCGCACCGGGAAGGGTGCGCGTTGTAGGGGAACGGCCGGGACCGCGGCGGGCGCTCGGCTACTCAGTTCGAGCCGGGCAGGCTGAGCTTCGGTTCGGCGTCCGTCGTCGCGGCGGGCGCCGCCGCCGCCGGCAAGGTCGAGCGGAGCACCGCGGCGCGGCGGCTCCACACCCCGCTGCGGTCGGTCGCCTCGACTTCGTCGAGGAACGTGCGGGCCTCGTCGGTCCGGCCGGCTTCGGCCGCAAGGGCGCCGAGTTGGTAACGGGCCTCCGCGCGCACGCCGGCGAACTGGATCGGGTCGGCCGCGATGGCCTTCAGCGCGGCCTCGGCCTTGGCCTTGTCTCCGGCCTGCGCCTGACTGACCGCCTGCCCCACGCGGGCGCGGCCGCCGAACGCGGTATCCGCGGTCAACGGCGCGGCGTTGCCGTAGGCCGTGGCTGCATCGGAAAACTTGCCGTCCTTGTAGGCGGCGTCGCCCAACGCGAGCCAGGCGAGGCCGGCCAGCTGGTGTTTCGGGTGCGCGGCGACAAACGCGCGCAGCTTGGTGGCGTCGTTCTCCGCCTTGGCGAACTCCACGCCGATCGCCTTCTCCCGCTGGTCGACGTACATGAAATACAGCTCCTTGCCCACGAGCATCGCGAGCACCAGCGCACAGGTCAGCAGGATCGTCTTCTTGTTCTCGATCCAGAACACCTGCGCGCGCTCCTCGAAGGTCGGCTGGGGCAGCGGCGTGCCGTCGGCCGACACGATTTGCGGTTCGTCGCTGGACTTGGGGGACTTGGAGGGCGGGGTCGGCTGACTGCTCATGGAAAAGGGATTTTCGACTGGAAAAGGCGCGAAGCGGTAGCAAAGGCCCGCAGCCCCGTCCAGCCTTTCCCTGCGCCGGCCCTCCCCCGCGCGCCCGCCCCAGCCCTGCTCGGGACGCCGCGCCCGCCGGCCTGGAGAACTCCCCTCGGGCCCCGCACCGGGGGGAACCCCCGGTGCCTGGAGTTTGGTGCCGACTAGATTTTTGAGGGGCGTTTTTGCTGGCCAGGTATCTAGTGATATGACTAGAGTATCGCCATGGGTTACCCGACCAAGGTTCAGTGCATCGAGCGCAAGGACAGCTCG
>JAEZSJ010000251.1 GCA_023443985.1 Verrucomicrobiota bacterium
GTGGTACTCCCCTCAAAGCGAAATCCGTCGCCCCAAAACGATCACCGCTCCGAGAATCTTCTCCGGTTGCCAAGCGCCGGGAGGGGGCGCAGGCATGGCCAACCCCCACCCCGGATACACGTCGCTCGACGGATTCGACTGCTGCCGCCGACTGCAATCTGGCGCTACCGCGCCCCGCCGCTCTGCCGCATCCGATTGATCTCCGCGAAGAGCCACGCGCGGGCGTAGGTCCAGTCGCGGCGCGCCGTCGGCTCGGAGATGCCGAGGACGACCGCGGCTTCCTTGAACGTGAGGCCGACGAAATAGCACTGTTTCACCAGCTCCGCCTTGCGCACATCATGCCGGGCGAGCGCATCCAGCGCCTCGTGCACGTCGAGCAGCTCGGCGTCGTCCGCGCCGGCGGCGTTCGGCACCCGCTCGAGCGCATCGGCATGGGTGCGCACGAGCTCGCCGCCGTGGCGCACCGCCTGACGCTTGCGCGCGCGATCGATGAGGATACGCCGCATCGACTCCGCCGCCGCGGCAAAGAAGTGCGCACGGTTCTGCCACTCCGGCTGCTCCTCGCCGCCGAGGCGCAACCACGCCTCATGCACGAGCGCGGTGGGCTGGAGCGTCTGACCGGGTGCCTCGCGCGCCATCTTGGCCGCCGCGAGTTTGCGCAGTTCCTCGTACACGAGCGGGAGGAGCTCCTCGGCGGCCTGGGCGTCGCCGCGACCGATCTGCCCGAGGATGACGGTGATGTCGCGCACGCTGACACGAGAAACCCAGCGTCGCCGCGCGCTCAACATCGAACTCGGGGCACTAGAAATTCGGGCACAATGCTCCCACTCCCGCCGCCGCAATGCCTGAGCCGGGACGCCGATCAGGCGACGGCCCGGCCGACACCGTCAGTGCAACCGGCGCCCAGCGGCAGGGCACCGATTTCGTATCTCACAGCCGAGGCCGCCCGCTGTCGTTCTCGATCCCCGGATCGATGATGCCGATCGCGCCATCCGACCCGCGCTGCAGAATCACCGAGAACTTGTACAGGACATCCCCCGCGCCCTTCTTGAAGCGGTCCGTGAACGTCAGTGTCTGGCCATCGATGACGATCTTGCGCTGGAGAAGATCCGGTCGCCCAAGCCGCAGCGCCTCTCCGAGCGTTTCGCTGTTCTCACGCACAAAGGTGATGCCCGCCGGGTAATACTTCATCTTCTCCTTCGCGGGAGCAGCAATGGTCAGCCGAATGACCGCGCCCGGCGCTTTGACGACGAGGATGTCGTTCTTGAGTGCGACCCGCGGATGCGGGCGTTTCAGCCTCATTGTGTAGCCGGTGTCGCGCATCCCGCTGAGCTCAGGGGAAAGTACAGGGCGAAACTCGGTGACAGTGATGACAACTTCGGCAGCACCGTTGGTGCGGGATGTGTTCTTGGTGTTTTTCATCTCGGTTCAGGACAAATTCGAGCAACGCGAAACGCAGTGGCGTCAGGGGGCCGGCGCAGTGGGTTCGGGCCTCTCAACGGCGACCACAGGAGGCCACGGGTCGATCGGGACGTACCCGAATCGGCTGAGCTGGGCCGCGATTGAGCGCGCCTCGTCGAGGCGGCCAAGCGCAGCAGCGGTTCGCGCCGCCGGGTCGAGCAGCCTCCAGTCACGGCAGCCTGGCAGGATCCGACTCAGGAGGGCATCAGCACGCTGCCAATACAGGCGGGCTCTGTCGCTATCGCCACTCTGCGTCGCGAGCCTGCCGGCGGCGACATACACCTCTGCGTCCCCCACTGAACCAGCCCCGTTGGCGCGGCCAATCTCGTTCAGCTTCTCGACCGCACTCAGCGCCTGTTCGGCGACTTCCCGGGCGGTGGTCAGATCCGTGCCGCCGCGAAGTGAGGCTTCCTGGAGCCATGCTTTCGCCAACCACCACGCATAGGCATGATCCGACGGCTCAGCTGCCACCAGATGTTGGAAGGCGACACGGGCTTCCCCCACCAACCCGGTCGCCCGCTCCACGTCGCCCTGCCCTCGCGCCACGATCCCACGCCGCAAGCGCGCATGCGCTCGTGCAAACGCCCATTGGCGATTCCCCGGGTCCAGCGACACCAGGCCATCGTGCAACTGCCCCGCCGCGAGCAATCGTCCGTCTGCAGACTCCGGGCGTCCTGTCGCCAAATCCAGATCCGCCTGGCGAACGTACGTGTCGCCCAGCTTGAACTTCCACCGACCCGTCTTCAGTTCGCGGCGGACAAGGTCCTCCAAGATCGCGGCCTGTTTGGCGTAGCGGTCCATCGCTTCGGCCAACTCCCCTTGCTGTTCGGCGACGCGGCCGAGCCAGGAGTGCGCGTCGGATATCCGGAAACGCAGCTCCAGATCGTCCGGGCGGGCGGCGCTCATCTGCTCCAGTGTCGCGAGCTCGGCGAGGAAGCCGGTGCGGGCGGCGTCGAGGTCGCCGCGTTCCTCGGCGAGGGTGGCGAGGTTGTGGTCGCCGTAGGCCATCTCGCTGCGCCATTCGTGCCACTCCGGATCGAGCCGCACGAGGGCGGCGGCGGTGGCGTGGTAACGATGCAGCCACTCGCCGGCGGGGCCGAACTCGCCGCGTTGCCAGTGCACGAAACCCACCCAGTACTCCGCTTGGCCGCGCTCGAAGAGCATGTCGCCGTTGTCCGGATGCCGCGTGGCGAGCGCGGCGGCGCGTTCGTACGCCTCGGTGAACGCCGCCAGCGCGTCGGCGTAGCGGGCCTGGTCCATCCGGATCTCGCCGATCTGGCTGAGCGCCTTCGCGTAGCGGGTGAGCGTGGCGTCGTCGAGGCCCTCGGCCTGGCGCGCGGAGAAGTGTTTCATCGCGCGGTCGCCCACGGCTTCGAGCACATCGAGCCGGCCGACCTTCGAGAGCTGTTTGCGCAGATCGCCGAGCATGAAGCCGAGCAGGTCCTCGGCGTGGGCGCGCTCGGTCTGCGCGAGGCGTTCGGCACGGCGGGCGCGTACGGCCTGCGCGACGCTCACGACGGTGCCCGCGACCAGCGCGAGCGCGACCGCGGCGGCGGCGCCGAAGACGAGGCGGTTGCGCCGGATGAGTCGGCCGAGTCGATACGCCGCGGTGGGCGGGCGGGCGGTCACGGGCTCGTGTTGCAGGTGCCGCAGGATGTCGCGGGCGAACTCGCTGGCCGTGCCGTAGCGGCGGCTGCGGTTCTTCGCGAGGGCCTTCATCACGATCCAGTCGAGATCGCCGCGGAGCAGCAGCGAGAGCTGCGCGGCGGCGAGGCCGCGTTGGCGCGCGGCGGTGTCGCGGTCGGAATCGGCGAGGGTGTTGAGCCGGGTCGAGGGCTTCGGCGGCTCCACCTCCCGGATGATGCGGCGGATCTCATCGAGGCCGGCCTGAAGCAGCGTCTTCGGGTCGAAGGGCGGGCGGCCGGTCAACAACTCGTAGAGCAGCACGCCGAGCGAGTAGATGTCGCTGCGGGTGTCGATGTCGTCGGCGGTGAGCTCGGCCTGCTCGGGGCTCATGTAGGCCGGAGTGCCGATGAGCTGCTCGAGCGCGGTGAAAAGCGTGTGGTCGGTGAGCCGGCCCTGCGTGGCCTTCGCGATGCCGAAATCGATGACCTTCGGCACGGGCTCCCCGTCGTGCTGGGTGACGAGCACGTTGGACGGTTTCAGGTCGCGGTGGATGACGCCCTTCTGGTGCGCGTGTTCGACAGCCTGACACACCTGCGCGAAGAGTCGGAGGCGGGTGACAGTCGGAAGGTTGTGCTGGTCGCAGTAGCGCGTGATCGGCACGCCGGGCACCAGCTCCATCACGAAGAATGGTCGCCCCGTGGCGGTCGCGCCGGCGTCGAACACGCGCGCGATGCTCGGGTGGTCCATCAACGCCAGCGCCTGCCGCTCGGCCTCGAAACGCGCCACCACCGCCGCGGTGTCCATGCCGAGCTTGATGACCTTCAACGCCACGCGGCGGCGCACCGGTTCCTCCTGCTCGGCCATCCACACCACGCCACAGCCGCCCTCGCCCATCTGCTGGAGCAACTTGTAGCGGCCGATCCGGTCGCCCGGGCGGTCTATGGGCACGGCGGGCTCGCGCTCGCGCGGCGCCGCCATGAAGCCGCCCGCCGCCTCGTGCGCGGCGAGCAACGACTCGATCCGCGCCCGCACCGCCGCATCACCAGCGCAGGCGCGGTCGAGATACGCCGCGCGTTCCTCCGGCGGCAGCGCCGCGGCCTCGGCAAAGATCAGGGACTCCTGTTCGGCGGGATCATTCATGGGGCACGGGGTCGGCAGCGGCCGGCTCCGGGGGCGACCCGGGACCGGAGCGAGCGTGTGTCTTCGGTTCGTGGGCTCAACGGAAGAATTGGACCCGCCCGCCCGCAGCCGCGTCCCCGATCAATGCGTGATATCCGCTCCGAAACGATCACCCATGACAACGCGCCCCGCGCTCCCGCCGCCACACCGACACCGACTCGTCACCACGACCGCTCGCGGTGCCTCGGCGGGCTTTGCCACAGACTCGTGAATTTGCGCCGGGAGGTGTTTCTGGGGCTGCCACACCGGACCGGCTTCCGCCAATTCGCACCACCCGCGAACCACCGCGGCAGCCCTCCCGACCGCGCGCATACCCCGCATGCCAGCGGTGTCCGTCCACCATCGCATCCATCCTGTCATGTCGCCGAATCGCCCCGTCGTCCTGCTCGCCGCCTTCGCGTTGCTGTGCCCTCCCGTCCGCTCCGCCGCCCCCGACACCCCCGCCCGCGTGGAGGTCGGTCTGCGGGCCGCCGCCGCCGCCAACCCGCCGATCGGTTGCAACGAGTTCGGCGACCCGGGCGGCACGCGTTTCTCCGGCGGCAACCTCATCCCCGACGGCGGCTTCGAGCCGCTCTCCGGTCGCCATCGCGTGCGTATCCGTGAATCGGGCACAGAGAACGGCTACACCTGGATCACCGTGGGCGACCAGGAGGGCATGGCCGGTTGGGACAGCCTCGCGACCGGCTTCATGAACGGCGCGAGCGTGCGCATCTACCGCGTCGTCGATGCCGTGGGTAACCCGCTCCCGCAGCAGCCCGACAACAGCTACCTCGACCTCGCCAACGCCGCCGCCTTCCAGCTCGTGGCGACCACCAGCGTGCCCGAGGCCGGCGCGCCGAACCTGCCGCTCGGCGGCTGGGTCGACACCGGGTATTCGCGTCCCGGTGGCGGCACCGGCACCCGCACCAACACGAGTTTCACCGACGACGAGTGGGCCGAGAACGGCACCACCTACTACTACACCGTCACCACGATCGGCACCAACGACGCCACACGCTGGGGCGTCAACGAAAGCGATCGAGCCACCTCGCCGGAGGTGTCGGCCACGCCGCTCGCCAGCGCCACCGCCTCGCCGCACATCGCGATCGAGTACAGCCGCGACGATTTCGGCGAGATCGGCAACGCGCAGGCCGGCCAGTTCTTCGAGTTCCGGCCTCGCGCCGTCGGCGCCACGGGCGCGGTCACGTGGGCGTTGCTCGACGCCGCCAACGCGCCGATCGCCCCGCCGGCCGGTCTGGTCTTCAACTCCGCCACCGGCGAACTCCGCGGCACGCCCGCCGCCACGCCAGCGGCGACGTTTCTCCGCTTCCGCGTCTCCGCGGCCAACGGCGCCGCCACGCGCGATTTCATCCTGAACAACCCCGACTGGGCCGTCACCGGCGGCACCACCCGGCCGGCGTCGCCCACCGGCCTCACCGCGACGGCCGGCCCGGGCTACGTGCATCTCTCCTGGAATGCCGTGCCCGGCGCGGCGGGCTACCACGTCTACCGGTCCGTCGTCCCGCGCGCGCAGCAGCGCCAGCGGATCTACTTCGCGCCCGGCACGCCCGTGTTGGTGAAGGACGACTACGTCTATCTCGCGAAACGCGTGCTCGCCGCCGACACCCGCTGGGCGCACCCGCGCCTGCGCGCGGCCGAGACCTCCGAGACATGGCGCGACTTCTTCAACAACCACTGCGAGTTCGTGCGCACGCCGCACCCCGCGCCACTCCCGGCGGAGTTTCGTTTCCCCGGGGAAAGCTGCCTGCGCGTCACCGCGGTGAACAGCAACGTGCAGTCGATCAGCGGCCCGTACATGTTCTGGCACCAGGAGCCGGACCAGGCGTGGTACGGCCAGCTCGAGCCCGGCCGCACCTACCGGTACGAGGCGTGGCTGCGGCAAAGCGGACTGGGCAACGGCGGACGTGTCACGCTCACCTTGAGCGGCGACTACGGCCCGATCGCGCACACCTTCGCAGTCGACGACCAGTGGCGCCTGCACGGCTTCGAGTTCACCGCCCCCGCCCGCCCGACCAGCGGCGGCGCGATGTGTCCGATCATCAACTTCACCGGCCCCGGCCAGCTCTGGATGGACAACCTCCGGCTCTTTCGCGCCGACACGCCCGCCGCCATCACCTCCGCGATCACGCCCGGCAGCCCGTTCGTGCTCGACGAGCTCCGCGCCTCGCAGCCGCTCACCGGCGAGAAGGGCATGCTGCGCTACATGTACGTGCTGCTCAATCGCGCGAGCATGGCCAGCTCCCTCGGCCTCCACCACGACGCGCACCTCGCGATCAGTTGGTACCAGGGCGCCGACGCTGTCGGCACGATGACGTTGCCCCACTTCCTGCAGAACGCCCTCGTCACCGGCGCCACGCCCGCCACGCGCATGAAACCGTGGCTCAACGTGTCCTCGCACGCCACCGAGCAGGAGTGGCTGATGCTCATGGAGTACCTCGCCGCGCCGATCGATCCCGCGAACCCCGCCGATGTCGCCGCGAAGCCCTGGGCCTTCCTGCGCTATCAGCAGCGCGGCGTCACCACGCCGTGGACCGACGAGTTCCCGCGCCTCTATGTCGAGTTCGCCAACGAGACCTGGCACAACGGCGCCGTGCACCCCGAGTGGGTTGGCTGGGGCCGCTCGGGCTACATCCACGACGGCGCACGCGAGTTCGGCCTGATGGCGCACTACTACTCCTCCTACCTGCGGACGCACTCGCCGCACTTCACCGCGGCCGCCGCCGCGGGGAAGATCTCCCTCGTGATCGGCAGCAACTACTCCGACTACGGCGAACGCGCCGCGCCGCTCGCGCCGTTTGTCGACTCCCTCGCCCACACGACCTACGTGGGCCCGAAATGGGAGACCGGCGAGACGCCGCTCGCCACCTACGACGACCACGGCATCCAAGCGACGCTGCTCGGCCATGCGACCGACACCACGCCCAGCTACGAGCTCTACCGCCTCTGGCGTGAGCAGGCCGCCACCGCCGGCCACCCGATGGAGCTGCTCGGCTACGAGGGCGGACCCAGCGGCTACGCGCTGCCCACGTCCGATGCGAGCGGCAACGCCCGCGAGTATTCAGAACGTTATGGCAAATCGCTCGCCATGGCCGTGGCCGCACTCGACGCCTGGCTCGGCGCCCACCTCTACGGTTTCAGCGACCAGGGCTACCTCGCCTTCCTGCCCGGCACCGGCTGGACCTCGCACACCACCATGGATGGCAACATGCGCCCGCACGCCGGCTGGCTCGCGCTCACCCTGCGCAACCGCTTCGCCTCCGGCCGCCTCGTCGACACCGCCGTCACGCAGGCTCCGACGATCGAGTGGGACGCTCGCGAGATCCCGCTCGTCTCCGCCTACACCTTCCGCGACGGCCGTCGCCTCGGTGTGCTCCTCCTCTCCCGCAAGCTCGGCGGCGTGCACGACGACTGGGGCGACGGCTCCACACCGGTCACCATCGCGCTCCCGGCAAACCCCGTCGCGCCGGCCACGTTGTATCATCTCTCCGGTGATCCCCGCGCCACCAACCGCGAGGCGCTCAACCTCAGCATCCAGCAGACCACCGCCACCCTCGGTCGCGAGACCACGGTAACGCTTCCGCAGGGCTCGATTTACCTCTACGTCGTCGACACCGACCTGCCCGACATCACCGCCGCGCCGGCCACGCCGAACGCGCCAGCACTCACCTACGCCAGCACCGGCACCACGCTCACCTGGCCCGCGCTTCCGGGCGCGACCGGCTACCGCGTGTACCGCAGCACCACGCGCTATTTTCAGGGCGGCACCGCTCACGAGACTTTCGACACCACCACCAACACGTTCATCGACACCGGCGCCGTCGGCGGCACGACTTACTACTACCGCGTCGCCGCGCTCACGGCCTGGGGCGAAGGCTTCTGGTCGCTC
>JAEZSJ010000297.1 GCA_023443985.1 Verrucomicrobiota bacterium
CCACACCCTTGCGGAGCTGGCCGGGCTGGATGGAGTCGAGGAGCGCGCGACGCTTGCTGGTGCGCTGCTCTTCGATGAGCTCGCGGCGGGAGAGAACGATGTTCTTCCGGTCGAGGTTGATCTTGAGGACCTTGAAATCGTAGGTCTGGCCAAGATACTGATCGAGGTTCTTCGGGGGCTGCACATCGATGTGCGAGCTGGGCAGGAACGCGTCGACACCCATGCCGACGATGAGACCGCCCTTGACCTTGCCCTTGACGCGGCCGGAGACGATCGCGCCTTCCTGGCACTTGAGGAGAATGTTTTCCCAGTTCTTCTTCTGCTGGGCCATGTCGTACGACAGGACCGGGCTGCCGTCCTTGTCCTCGAGCTTCTGGACAAAGACCTCGATCTGGGAGCCGATCTGAAGCTCGCCGAGGTCGAAGAACTCGTGGGCCGGGATGAGACCCTCGGATTTGCCGCCGATGTCGACCACGACCTCGTTCTGGCGAATCTCGGTGATGGTGCCCGGGACGATGGCGCCTTCCTTCAGGCTGTCGAAGGAGGAGTTCGCCAACAACTCTTGCATTACGCTGCTCATGACTGTGAATCGGACGTCGCCCGTGTGGCTCCACGACACCGGCGCCGGCCGCGAACGATCCCGCAAGGCGGAATCGGATGGGTTGGATGTTCACTATCAACCGGCCGGAGGGAGCGTGCGGCGTACTCCGGACGGACGACTTTCTGCCGCGGAAAGGGGCGAAAAGTCACAGCGCCCCGTTCCACCCGCAAGCGGAAAAGCGGGGATGCCCCGTGGCTTTTTCCACCCTCGCCCGCCGGGTCCTGGACAACAGACGGCCGCCGCCCTGACTGGCGGCGGCCGCAATGGACGCCGGGTGCGGGCTCACTTCTTCGCGAGCAGCACCTCGAGATGTTTCTCCAGCGCATCGCCACGCAGGTCGCGCGCCACGATGTGGCCGTCGGCGCCGATCAGATAGGTCGTGGGGATCGACTCGACACCGAACTTCTCGGCGATCTCCGACGCCTCCGCATAGATCTGCGGCCAGGGCATCTTCTTCTCGGCGATGAACTTCTTCAGCTCCTCCTCGTCGCGGTCGAGGCTGATCGCGACCACCTCGAAGCCCTTGGCGTGGTACTTCTCGTAGGCGGCGAGCACATTGGGCAGCTCCTCGCGGCAGGGCGGACACCAAGTGGCCCAGAAGTCGACGAGCACGACCTTGCCCTTGAGTTTGCTCGTGCTCACCACGGCGCCGTCCAGCCCCTTGCCCTCGAGTCCGGGGAACGGGGCCCCGACGGCCAAGGTGCTCCGGAACTCCTGCGCCTTCCGGTCCTGATCGATCGCCGCCAGGATCTCGTCGGCCTTCGTGGCGAACTCCGTCCCGGGAAACTCCGTCTTGAACCGGCGGACGATCGTCGCGGCCTGTTCGTAATCTTCGAATACCTGGAGGCAGAGCAGCGCCTTCGCCCAGAGCACGCCCGCGCGCTCCTCGATCTTCGCGTCGGGATGTTTGGCGATGATGGCGTCGAACTCCGCCAGCTCGGTCGCCAGCTGCGCCGGCTCGATCTCGCCCTTGGCCGCCTCCAGCTTGGTGCGGATCCCGCCCACAAGCTTCTCGAGATCCGCGAGGATCGGCGATTGCTCAGCCGGGGCGACGGCCGGGGCGGGCGCGGGGGCGGCCGGGTCCTCGGCGGCGTGCTGGAGCGTGGCGGCACCGAGCCCGGCGAGGGCCAGCGCGAAAATGCGGTACGGGTGGTTCATGGGTAGAAGCGGATCGGGTTTCAGGTTGGCAGCAGCAGATCGAGCCGGCGGCGTGATTCGAGCACGGCGTCGGGCGGAACCCGCGGGCCGTACTCGAGCACGAACAGATGGTCGCGGCGGAAATGACGCGACACCATGTCGAAGTCGATGGTTCCCGCCCCGAGCGGTTGATGGTCGTGGCCGGCCGCATCGATGTCGTGCAGGTGGAAGCCGAGCAGATGCGGGGCGTTCTGCGCCAGATGCTGGGCGTGGTCGATCAGTCCGAGCCGTTGTTTGATCTGCGCGTGGCCGGCGTCATGCCAGTAGCCGGCGACGCCGGGCCGGCTCAGCCCGGCGAGCAGTTCCCCGAAACCATCGTCGAGCGGCAACTCCTCCACGCGCTCACGGTTCTCGAGGCCCAGGCGCACGCCCCGCTCCTCCGCATACGGGAGGATCTCCTCGAGGCTCGCCTTCACGCGGGTCCAATACGGCGCCATCCGCTTGCGGATCGCGGCGGTCGTCTTCGCCAGCAGCGCCGTGTATTCACTCGTTTCCGCCGAGAACGCCTCGCCCTGGTCGCGTTCGTACCGCCGGAACTTCCTGACGGGGTTCCACCAGAAGAAGCCGACCTCGCCCAAGTGGAGCACCACGACGCGCGCGCCCACCTGCCGCGCGAAGTCGATCGTGCGCCGGGTGTGTCGCAGCCACTGCGAGTGCTCCCGATGGTCGCCGGCGGAGGGCATGTAGATGTTCGGCGCGGGCGAGGTGAACCCGGTCGGCAGCGGGCAGAAATTGTGCACCGACGAGACCTGGATGACGCCTTGGTCGAGCGCGTTGAGGATGCCGGGCACCAACGACACCCGGATGCCGTGGCTCAGCTCCACCCACTCGAACCCCATCCGCGCCACCTCGGCGAGCATGGCATGGCCGTCCGTGTGGCGTTGCGAGAGCCAACTGGTGGAGAGTGATACGACGGGTTTCACGCAGAACGCCGCCACGCAACGCCCGCAACCGGTGCGGCGCAAGACTGTTCCCGGGCCGACACCGGCCCCTCGAATCCGCCGGGGGAATCGGCTCGCACCGTCTCCTGCGGGGCAGCCGCCCTTCCCGCCTGCCCTCGCGGGACGCCTCAACGCGCGGGCCGACGATGGTCACCCTGCGGGCGAAGGCGCCGCAGCGTGCGGAGCGGCACAGGCACAAAAATGGCGCCGACCCGGTGGATCGGCGCCCAAAGTACAGCGATCGTTTACTGCGCGTAGCGCGCCCGAAGCATCGCGGTGAAAGCCGCGACCTTCGCCTTGCGGCGACGTTTCTCGCAGGGCTTCTCGTAGTAACGCTTCGCACGGACATCCTTGATGATGTTCTCGCGCTCGAGCTTCTTCTTCATACGGCGGATGGCGCGGTCCACCGGCTCGTTTTTGCGGATCTTGATCTCGATTGGCATGAGGAAAGGGACGGGATTTGTCGGGGAAAACCGCGAGGAAGCCGGGCGCCCCGCCCGCGGTCAACGCCTTTTTTCGACGGCCGGCCGATTCCGGGCACACGGCGGGCACCCGCCGCCGCCGCGCCGACTCACTCCCGTGCGAGAGCCCAGACCTGGCGGGCGCGGGCGATCACTTTTTTGAGCACATCCGGGGTGATCGCCTGTTTCGGGTCGTCGCCGATCCCGTGGCTCGGGGAAACATGGCACTCGAGGCAGAGCCCGTCCGCCCCGTACGCGACCGCGGCCAGCGCCGCCGCCGGCACATAGCTCGCCCGGCCCACAGAATGGGAGGGGTCCACGATGATCGGCGCCCAGGTGCGTTCCTTGAGCAGCGGCACGATCGATTCGTCGGGATGGTTGCGGTAGCCGTCGAGGGCGGGGGCGGTCCCGCGCGGGCAGAGCATGATGTTCGGGTTGCCGAAACTGACGATGTATTCGGCCGCCGAGATGAACTCCGAGATCGGCCCCATGTGGAGGCTGCGTTTCAACAGCACGGCGGTGTCGCGGCCCGCCACCGCCCGCCCGATCTGCTGGAGCAGCGAGTAGTTGAGGGCATTGCGCGCGCCGACCTGGATCGTGTGCACGCCGGCCTCCAGTGCGAGCTGCAGCTGGTGCTCGTCCATCACCTCCGCGTCGACCGGGAGCCCGGTGCGGCGCGAGGCCTCCATCAGGATCGCCAGCGACTTGTCGTCGCCTTGGAACGAATAGGGGTTCGTGCGCGGCTTCCACACGCCCCCGCGCAGCGCGTGAGCGCCGGCTTCCTTCACCGCCGCGGCGGTCTCGTAGAACAGCGCGGGGTTCTTCGGATCGATCGTGCACTGCCCCGCGATCACGAACAGCTCCCGGCGCAGCGTGACCCCGCCGAGGCGAACGGCATGGCTGGCCAGATCCGAGCGGGCGTCCATCAGTTTGAAGGGGGACTGGATGCGGTCGACGCGGTCGACATACGGCAGCCCCTCGAGGCGGTTGATCATCAGCTCGTGCCGCTCATCGCCGACGATCGCATAGATCGAGCGCACCGCGCCGATGATCGGTTGGATACGGCAGCCGAACTCCGCGACGATCGCCGAGACCTCGGCAAGCTGCCCGGGCTCGAGTTCTTTGTTCTTGGGTAGGATCATGGTGCGCGGCGCCGGGCACGATTGCAGGTTTCAACGGCAACTCCATGGCGAAATTCCACCCCACGGCCCCGTTGCGCCCATCCGCCCGCTCGCCGCGGCCCCGGGCCCGCACGGTTCTTTTTGCCTCCGCCCCGGGAGCCGTTTGACTGCCGCCCGCATGATCGAAGTCGAGCACCTCACCCGCGTCTTCCGCACGTACAAGAAACAGCCCGGATTCTGGGGCGGCGTGAAGGGTCTGCTTCGACGCGAGTTCGAGGAGCTCGCCGCGGCCAACGACATCAGCTTCACCATCGGCGAGGGCGAACTCGTCGGTTTCCTCGGGCCCAACGGCGCCGGCAAGACGACCACCCTCAAGATGCTCGCGGGCCTGATCTTCCCCACTTCCGGCCGTGCCCGCGTCGCGGGCTTCGACCCCACCGAACGGCGGAATGAATACCGCCGCCTCTTCGCCCTCGTCCTCGGCCAGAAGAATCAGCTGTGGTGGGACCTCCCCGCCATCGAGTCCTTCCATCTGCTGCGGCACATCTACGGCCTGCCCAAGGCGCAGTGCCAGGCCACCCTCGATGAACTCGTCGAGCTGCTCCAGGTCGGCGACAAGCTCCGCACGATGGTGCGCGAACTCTCCCTCGGTGAGCGCATGAAGATGGAGCTTATCGCCGCCCTCCTCCACCGCCCGCGCGTGCTCTTCCTCGACGAGCCCACCATCGGCCTCGATGTCGTCAGCCAGCGGGCCGTGCGCGGCTTCCTCGCCGATTACAACCGGCGCCACAAGGTCACGATCCTCCTGACCAGCCACTACATGGCGGACATCAAGGAGCTCTGCGAACGCGTGATCGTCATCCACAAGGGCCGCAAGATCCACGACGGCTCCATCGACACTCTCAACGCCGCCGAGAGCCGCCAGCGCATCATCCGCTTCCGCCCCGCGGAGGCACGCTGGCCCGAGTCTTGGCGCCCGTCGACCGGCACCCTCGAGCCCGATGAGGACGGCGCGCTGCGCATCCACGTCCCCTCCGGCGCCGTCGTCTCCGTCTTCCAGGAGATCCTCGCCGCCGGGCCGGTCGAGGATGTCACCATCCAGGAGGTCCCGCTCGAGGATATCATCGCCGATCTGTTCAGCCGCGCCTGACCGCCCGGGCGCCGAGGGCCGACTCCACGTTCTCGATTCGGACGGTCCGAGTCGTGAAGTCAAAAAACACTACACGCAGTCTTGCCTAGGGGGTTCCCCCCGGTTCTCATCCGCCCCCATGAGCTCCACCCCGGCCCTCCCCACCATGATCGTCGTCGACGACGAGGAGGGTCCGCGCACCGCCGTTCGCATGGTGTTCAAGAGCCAGTTCTCGGTCCACACCTTCGACTCTTCCGAGTCCGCCCTGGAGTTCGTGCGCGACCACGCCGTCCATGTGGCCGTGATCGATCTGCGGATCGGCCGGGAGTGCGGGCTCGAGCTGCTGCAGCGCATCAAGGAGACCGATCCGCGCATCGAGGTGGTCATGCTCACCGCCCAGGAGACGCTCGAGACCGCCAAGACGGCGATGCGCCGCGGCGCCTGCGACTACCTGAGCAAGCCTTTCGATCTGCGCAGCATCCGTGAAGCCGTGGGCCGCGCCCACCGCCTCCGCAGCGCCACCAACACCATCGAGGCCAACTCCGAACGCCTCAAGGCCCTCACCGACCAGCTGCACGAGGTGTGCTCGCGCGAGGAGATGACCCGCACCGCCAACGAGATCTACGCGGGCGTCATCCACGACATCAACAACCCGCTCGCGATCATCGCCGGCTTCACCGATGTCCTGGAGAAACGGGTCGGCGGCGCCCACCGGCTGGAGGGCGAGACGCTCGCCGAGCTGCGGCAGCACCTCCGCACGATCGGCAAGCAGGTGAACACCTGCTGCGAGATCTCCTCCCGCTATCTGCGCTTCATGAGCCGCGTCGGTCGCGGGCCCCAGCGCCTGCCGGTCAACCAGGCGTTGACCGACCTCGAGCAGCTCCTGCGCAACCACCCCGCGCTCAAGAACAGCCTGCTCGTCGTCGAGCCGCTGGCCGACGACGCCGTGTGCCAGCTCCACGCCACCGAGCTCATCCAGGCGCTCCTCAACCTCGCGGTCAACGCCCTCCAGAGCACCGACGCACCGCAAACCATCCGCATCTCCGCCGAGCTCGTCGCGCGGCCGCTCCCCGTATCCACTTTTGTCAACGCCCCCGGACTCCGCTACTTCGGGCTGGAGTCGTTCGCCAACGTCGCGCCATTCGTGTCCATCTCCGTCGCCGACCAGGGCTCCGGCATCCCCGAACAGGTGTTGCCACGAGTCTTCGACACCTACTTCACCACGAAGGCCCCGGGACGCGGCACCGGTCTCGGGCTCTCGATCGTCGGCCGGCTGGTCCGCTCCGCGCACGGCTGCATCCGGGTCGCCAGCGAGCCCGGCCGGGGAACCGTCATGACGCTGATCCTCCCGGCCGAGCGCGTCGCCCCGCCCGCCTTCGATCCCCTTCCCTCCGAATCCGGCGAAACGGCGTTTCTCTGCTGAGCGGCGGCGCCCCGCCACTCGCGCGCGTTCCGTTTTCGGAATCGCCTCCAGCCGGCCCGGGGCATGTCCTCGGCGCGTGGACTGGCTTCTCCTCCTCGTCTCCGCCGCCGGTGGCGGCCTCGTCGCCTGGTTGTCGTTCCGCGCGCGCGAAGTCGCGCAGCGCACCCAACGCACCGCCCTCGAGTCCCAGTTGATCGAGACCCGGGCCGCGCTCGACGCCGCCCGGGGCGAGTGCGCGACGCTCCGCACCCGCGCCGGCGAACGCGAGACCTTCGCCGCCGGGCTCGCCGCCACCCTCGACGCCGAGCGCAAGGCCGCCGCGGAGAAACTCGCCGTCCTGCAGGACGCCCAGACCCGCCTCTCCGATGCCTTCAAAGCGCTCTCGGCCGACGCACTGAAGAGCAACAACGAGCAGTTCCTGCGGCTCGCCCAATCCCATCTCGCCCAGTTCCAGGAGGGCGCGCGCGGCGATCTCGACAAACGCCAGCAGGCCATCGACTCCCTCGTGAAACCGCTCCGCGAGACGCTCGACAAGGTCGACGTCCGCATCGGCGAACTCGAGAAGACCCGCGTCTCCGCCTACTCGGCGCTCTCCGAGCAGCTCAAGTCGCTCGCCACCGCCCAGGGCACGCTGCAGACCGAGACCACCCGCCTCGCCACCGCCCTCAGCGGCACCCGCACCGCCGGAACCTGGGGCGAACTCCAGCTCCGCCGCGTCGTCGAGCTCGCGGGCATGGTGGAGCACTGCGACTTCTCCGAGCAGGAGGTCGCCGGCGGCCAGCGCCCCGACCTCGTCGTCCGCCTCCCGCGCGGGCAGATCATCGCCGTCGACGCCAAGGCCCCGACCGACGCCTTCCGCGAGGCCGCGGCCGCCGCCGACCCGGCGCAACGCGCCCTGCGGCTCGCCGATCACGCCTCCAAAGTCCGGGGACACATCGACGCGCTCGCCGCCCGCGCGTACTGGGAGCAGTTCGCCCCCTCGCCCGAGTTCGTCGTCCTGTTTCTTCCCGGCGACCAGTTCCTGGCCGCGGCCCTCGAGGCCGATCCCGCCATCGTCGACCGCGGCATCAACAGCCGCGTGCTCCTCGCCACCCCCTCGACGCTCGTCGCGCTCCTCAAGGCCGCCGCGTACGGCTGGCGCCAGGAGGCCATGTCGCGCAACGCCGAGGAGATCGCCCGGCTCGGCCGCGAGCTCTACGATCGCGTGGCCGTCTTCGGCGAACACCTCGAGAAGACCGGCCGCGGTCTCGAGCAGGCGACCGCCGCCTACAACAAGGCCGTCGGCTCGTTCGAGAGTTCGCTGCTCTCCGGAGCGCGCAAGTTCGTCGAGCTCGGCGCCCGCGGGGCGAAGGACCTGCCCGAACTCGGCGGCGTCGAGACCGCCGTGCGCGATCTGACCCGCCGCAGCTGACCCGCCGCCCGACCGGCGATCGCCACCGTCCATCCTGCGCGGCTCGCCCGCCGCGGCGGGCTGCGGCACAACAGCCGCCATGTCATCGCATCATTGCGACACCTGTTCCTGGCGCGCCCGCTACGATGCCCGACCGCGTTCGCTCGCGGGACGGCTCTGGCGGTGGCACATCCGCTTCTGCCCGGGCTGGAAAAGCTACTACCGCTCCCGGCCCGCGGAGGAGCGCCGCCGCCTGCGGCAGGCCTACGGGCTGCCGTCCGAGCCCGACACCTGAACTGCCGCCGGCTTCAGTGCCGCACCGGCCAGAACGTGTCCGGCGTGAACACCACCGCCTCCGGCACCCGGTCGAGCACCCCGAAATCCGCCCGCACGCTCACGGGGCCGAAGCTCTGGTCCTCGGCCAGGAACCGCGCCCGAATCGTGAGCCGGTCGGGGAAGAAACCGTGCCGCGTGACCGGCACCGTGGCATCGAGCGGTGCGTGGCCCACCACCCGCCCCTCGATCAGGATCAACGCCCCGGTCGGACGCGACTCGATGTGCACCCGCCGCAGACCGGCCTGTGACTCGACGGGGGCAAGCGTACCCTCGGGCCAGATACGATGGCCGGCCGCGCAGCCCCCCAGCAGCAGTGCGCCCGAGACCGTCAGGCCCGTGATCATGCGTGTGTTCATTGGGATCAGCCGATGACCTGAACAACCGCCCGTCGGTTCCCGCAACAAAAACGTTGGCACCTCGTCCCGTCCCCCGGCTCGCGCGGGCGCCCTATCCGGCCCGCCCCGCGTCAGGCGCGGGGGTGCGCGTGCCGGTAGATGTCCTTCAACCGCGCGATCGTCACATGCGTGTAGATC
>JAEZSJ010000319.1 GCA_023443985.1 Verrucomicrobiota bacterium
GCTTCGGCCGGGGTGGCGGCCTCTTCCTCGACCGGGGCGACGCAGGCCACGACCGGCTGCTTCGGGTTGTCGAGGAACTCGACGCCCTCGAGCTTGGCCATCTCGGCCACGTGGATCGAGCCACCGACCTTCAGGTTCGTCACGTCCACCGCGATGAACTCCGGCAGGTCCTTCGGGAGACAGCGGATGCGCAGCGAGAACGTGGAGAGGTCGAGGATGCCACCTTCGTTCTTCACGCCTTCGGCCTCACCCACGATGCGCACGCCGACGTTGATCTCCATCTTCTCGTTGGCCGCGACCTCGTGGAGGTCGATGTGGAGGTACTCGTCGGTCAGCGGGTCCTTCTGGACCTCGCGGATGAACGAGAGCGCATCCTTGCCGTCGGGACGCTTGAACTCGAGGAGCGACGCGGAACCACCGATGGCCTTCAGGAGGCGGCGGAACTCCGGCTCGTCGACGGCCAGCTGCACCGGCTCGGTGTGCTTTCCGTAGAGGATGGCGGGGATCTTCCCGCTCGAACGCAGACGGCGCGAGGCACTGCGACCTTTGCCCTCGCGGGCGGTGACGTTGAGCTTAAGCTGCTTCATGGAAATGCGGATTTGAGGTGGCTGTATCCCCCGGAAGAGGGGCAGGCCGAAGTTGAAAAGGGGTGCACCGTAGTAGGCGGGTTTCCGAAATCAACCAAATCTTTCGCAGGCCGGAGACTTCGGTTTCGCGGGGGCGAGCGCGGGCGGACCGCCGGTGCCCCGCCCCGCTGGCGCGCGGCGAAAACAGCGAAGCCCGGCCACCGGCCGGGCTTCGGAAAACAGGCGGTGTGCCGCGGCTCAGAGGCCCTTGGCGGCGAACTTCGGCTCGAGGTAGTTCGCGCAGCTGTCGAGGGTGGCGAGCTGCATGTAGTCGGCCTCGGGCACCTCGATGCCGTGGCGTTTGCGCAGCTCCATGACGATGTCGAGGAAGTCCATCGAATCGAGCTGGAGCTGCTCACGGAGCCGCACATCGGGCTTGAGGCCGCTGAGGTCCTCGTCGGGCGCGATGTCGGCGATGATTTCGATGATCAGCTTCTTGATGTCGTCTTTCGTCATGTGAGGTCAGTCGATAAAGCGCTTCACGATCAGCGCGGAGTTGATGCCGAGCATACCGAAGGAGTTGTTCAAAATGGCGTCAACCCGTTTCACCTTCTGCGGCTGATTGAGCACCAGGGTGGACAAGGCGCACTGCGGATCGAGGTCGTCGACGTTGATCGTGGGGTGCACGACGAGGTCGTCGAACGACGGCAGGTTGCCCGCGAGCTCGATGCTGCCGGCTGCGCCCATGGCGTGGCCGATGAACGACTTCGTGTTGTTCACGTGCGGCAGCGGGAAGCCGTTGAACGCGGAGGCGATCGCCTGGCACTCCTGCACGTCGCCGAGCGGCGTGGAGGTGGCGTGGGCGTTGAGGATGTCGATCTGGTCGGGGGTCATCCCGGCGTGCTTGATCGCCTGGCGGATGCACTCGGCCTGGCGCACCGGGTTCGGCAGCACGTAGTCGCTGGCGTCGGAGTTGACCGCGTAGCCGGCGATCTCGCCGTAGATCTTCGCACCGCGCGCCTTCGCGTCCTCGAGGCGTTCCATCGCGTAGATGCAGCCGCCCTCGGAGACGACGATGCCGTTGCGCGACTTGTCGAACGGCCGGCTGGCCTTCGTGGGATCGCTGTGGTGCGCGAGCGCGCCCTGGCTCTTGAACGCCGCGAAGATGCCGAACGAGCGGATGCTCTCGCTCACGCCGCCGGCGAGCGCGAAGTCGATCTCGCCCAGGCGCAACATCTGCGCCGCGTGGATCAGGCCCATGTTGCCCGCCGCGCAGGCCGCGCCGATCGTGTAGGCGGGACCGGTCACGCCGAGGTTGAGCGACGCCTCGCCGGCCGGGTTGTTGGCGACCGTGCGGGGGTTGTGGTAGTGCGACCAGAACTTCGTGTCGTTGCCGAAGGTGGCGAGGCTCGCGATCTCGTTCTCGGTCTCGACGTTGCCGTGTTCGGTGATGCCGAGGTAGATGCCGACGCGGCCCTTGTCGACGCGGTCCCAGGCGATCTTCGAGTCGTTCACCGCCTCGTGCGAGCAGTAGATGCTCACGCTGCCGGCGCGCGTGCCGATGCGCAGCTCCTTGCGGCTCTGATAGCGCGTCGCCTCGAATTTGCACACGCCGGCAAGCACCTTGCCCATGTGGCGGGTCTCGAAGAACTCGACGCCGGATTTGGCCGTGAGCAACGCCTGCCGGAACTCGGGCAGGTTGTTGCCGTTCGGGGCCGTGAGGCCCACGCCAGTGATGACGATGCGGCTGAGGTTCATGGTGGAAAGGGGGCAACAGCGTGGGACCGTGCCGGGAAAAGTCGAAAGATTGCCTAGCCTCCCGCCCGCGACGCAATAAAAGTTTCCCACGCATGAACGTCCTCGTCGTCGGTGGTGCCGGTTACATCGGCAGTCATTGTGTCCGCCAACTCGCGGCCGCCGGGCATCGCCCCGTCGTGCTCGACAGCCTCGTGTACGGCCATCGCGCCGCCGTCGCGCCGGACATCCCCTTCCACACCTGCGACCTCGGCGACGAGCCCGCGCTCGCCCGCATCCTGGACGAGGAGAAGATCGAGATCGTGATGCACTTCGCCGCCTTTGCCTATGTCGGCGAATCCGTCAACGACCCGCTCAAATATTACTTCAACAACGTCGTCGCCACCCTCCAGCTCCTGCGCGCGATGCTGAAAGCGGGCGTGAAGAAATTCGTCTTCTCCTCGACCTGCGCCACCTACGGCGTGCCGCCCACCCTGCCGATGACCGAGGCCACCCCGCAGGCGCCGATCAACCCCTACGGCCAAACCAAGCTCGATATCGAGAACGCCCTCAAGAATCTCGCCCACGCCCACGGCCTGTCCTTCGCCGCCTTCCGCTACTTCAACGCGGCCGGCGCCGCCGCCGATGGCACCATCGGCGAGGACCACAAGCCCGAGACGCACCTCATCCCCGTCGCCATCGACGCCGCCACCGGCCGCGGCCCCGCCCT
>JAEZSJ010000341.1 GCA_023443985.1 Verrucomicrobiota bacterium
GACGGTGTTGATGTGGCCGTAGGGCATGATCGTGAGATTGTAGACATCGTCCCACGTCTCATCGCTCGGATATTCGTAGTAGGCGAGGAGCCGGTTGCGTTGCTCGAGCGTGAGCTCGCCGAAGCAGGTCCGGGCCATGTCGAGTTCGATGTCGATGCTTTGCATGGAAGGGAAAGTGGTTGCTTGGCGTTCGTATCGGCGCGCGCTCCGGTGGATTTAGGATCGCGTGCGCGAATTAGGGGAAACTCCCCGGCCGGGTTTCGCCCCCGGATTCGACGGCTCCGCCGGGCGGAAAAAAGAGCAGGCCGTTCCTCGCGGAACGGCCTGCTGGTGAGAGTCTCTCGGGGTAACTAATCGCGGTGACGAGCAGTCTGGAAGTTTGATCGAGCGGTGGTCTCCGGGAGCCGTAGCTGTGGCCCTCTCTTGGGGTGGTAATGGAGCCGCTTTGGTTTCCTTTCCAGTGCTGGTCGCCGAGGTTGAACTGCTGTCCGGGAGTCTGCTCCCGCTGCAAACTATCGGCCGGCGCGGAGGAAAGTAAAACGCGCCGGACGAAAAAACTAGCGCGCCTCCTTCGGCGCGACGGCGCGGGCGGGGTGTTCACCCGGCGGGAGCGCCAGCAGGTCGTAGTCGCGCACGCCAGTGATCGTCACCTCGGCGAAGTCGCCGACCGGGAGTGTCCGGGAAACGTATACGCGGCCGTCGATGTCGGGCGCGTCGCCCGCGGCGCGGGCGATGCCCGGCGCCTCGACGAGGACGCGCAGCGTGCGGCCGACCGCGGCCGCACCCACCTCGCGGGCGATGTGCTGCTGGAGGGCCATCGCCTCGTGCCAGCGACGCTCCTTCAGCTTCCCGGGCAGCTGGTCGGCGCGGTTCGCGGCGCGCGTGCCCTCCTCCTGTGAATACCGGAAGATCCCGAGGCGCTCGAAGCGGGTGTCGCGGATGAAGCCGAGGAGCTCGGCGAAGTCGTCGTCGGTCTCGCCGGGGAATCCGACGATGAAGGTGGTGCGCAGCGTCACCCCGGGGATCCCGGCGCGGATCGAGGCGACGAGGTCGCGGATGTGTCGCGACGAGGTCTCCCGCTGCATCTCCGTGAGCATGTGGTCGGAGATGTGCTGGAGGGGGATGTCGATATAGCGGGCGACCTTCGGGCACTCGGCGATCGTGTGGATGAGCTCCTCGCTCCAGTGCGCCGGGTGCGTGTAGAGCAGCCGGATCCAGAAGTCGCCCTCGATGGCGTTCAGCTCGCGCAGCAACATGGCGAGCGTGTCGCCGCGGGAGGAGTCGACCTTGGCGCGCGGGCCGGCGCGCTCGGTCCAGCGGTCCATGCCGAAATAGGTGGTGTCCTGGGAAATCAGATTCAGTTCCTTCACCCCGTCCGCCACCAGCTGGCGCGCCTCGCGCACGACCGAGTCGATGGTGCGGCTGCGGTGCCGGCCGCGGATCTGCGGGATGATGCAGAACGTGCAGGGATGGTTGCAGCCCTCCGCGATCTTCAGGTAGGAGGTGTGGCGCGGCGTGAGGCGGAAACGCGGCGTGTCATAGTCCGGGATGTAGGACGACCGGCGGTTCACCTCGGTCACCGGCGCCTCGCCCGCCGGGCGCACGTGGGCGCACAGCTTCTCGATCAGGGGGGCGACCTTGGTGACCTGGTCGAGGCCGATGAAGGCGTCCACCTCGGGCATCTCGCCGGGCAGTTCCTTGGCGAAACGCTGGGCCATGCAGCCGGCGACGATGAGCTTCTGGTCCCGGCGGCGCTTGCGCAGGCCGCGCTGCTCGTTGGCCTCGAGGATGGCCTGGATGCTCTCCTCCTTGGCGGCCTCGATGAACGAGCAGGTGTTCACGATGACGGCGTCGGCCTTGTCCGCCTCCGGAATGACGCGCATGCCGGCCGCGAGCAGGTGGCCGACCATGATCTCGGAATCGACGAGATTCTTGGCGCAGCCGAGCGAGATGAGGCTGACGGTGATCATCGTCAGGCGGAGGGAAAACGGTGGAGGATTGCCGCCGGAGGGCGGACACCGCGAAGGGTAGGGCGGTGGCCGCGCGGACTCCGGTGCAGATGCGAGAAACCGCGCCCGGGGGCGCGGTCACGTCACTTCTTCGCGGAGCGCGTCTGCTTCTTGGAGGCTTCCTTCTTGCGCTTCAGATAGGCCTTGCGGCGGGCACGTTTGACGACGGGACGATGTTGTTGGCTCATGATGTTGGAGAAATGAAAGGGGCCGAGCTTCCGGCCGGCCGGGGGTGAGTCAAGACGGGATTCCGCCACGCTCCGCGGCGGTCGGAAGCGCGACGGTGCGGGCGGTCCGGCGGGCGGCCCGGCCCATCGGGGAAATGTATACGCCGGCGGTGTGTGGACGCGGCGAATTCGCTATAGGGTTGATATTCTCGGAAATCCGACTCATCGTCACCGCACCATCATGGCTCAAAATACACTCAAGAAGATCGCCGAATATAAATCGAAGCTCGCCGAACTGGAGCGCGAGCGTGCCGCCCAGCTCGTCAAGCTGCCGGCCCAGTTTGGGTTCGCGTCTCCCGAGGATTTCGTCGCCGCCTTCCAGCAGGCTGCGGCCGGGAAGTCCGCGCGCAAGGCGGCGAAGCCGGCCCAGGCGAAGACGAAGTCGGGCCGCAAGCCGCGGGCGAAGATCACTCCCGAGATCGTCGACCAGGTGAAGAAGCTCGTGGCCGAGGGCAAGACCGGCTCCGAGATCGCGAAGGCCGCCGGCATCTCGCTGCCGACGGTGCAGAACCTCAAGAAGAAGCTCGGCCTGGTCGGGAAGCGCTGAGCGCTCCCGTAACCGAGTGCTGGATCGCCCCCGCGCCGCCGCGGGGGTTTTTTGTTGTTCCGCAGCGGCGATTCGGGACACTCCGCGCACCCCATGGAGTGCCCCTACGTACAGGCGAATTCGAACGGGCGGTTGCACGACGCCCGCGAACCCGGCCTGCCCGCGCTGGATCGCGGTTTCCTGTATGGAGACAGCGTCTACGAGGTGTGGCGCACCTACGACGGGGCGATCTTCGCCTTCGACGAGCACTGGATCCGGCTCGAGCGCTCCGCGCGGGCCCTGGGCCTGGCCCTGCCGCTGGGGCGGGCGGAACTCGCCGCCCAGCTGCGCCGGACCGCGGCGGCGTTTGTCGAGCGCACGGGGCATGTGGGCCCGGTGCATGTGCGGGCGCAGTTCTCGCGGGGGGGCGGCGTGCTCGGGCTGGACCCCAACTTGGCGGATACGCCGAACTACCTCGTGCTGGTGCAGCGCCTTCGCCCGATCCCGCTCGAGCGGCTGCGGACGGGGATCGCGCTCAGCGTGGCGCGCGAGATCCGTCGCACCCCGCGCGATTCGTTCGATCCGGCCTGGAAATGCGGCCACCAGCTCAACAGCCTGCTCGGGTTGCGCGAGGTGCGCCAGCGCGGGGCGGACGATGTGCTGCTCCCGAACCATGCGGGCCGACTCACGGAGGCCTCCACCGCGAATGTCTTCTTCGTCCGGAAACACACCATCGTGACCCCGCCGGCCGGCGACGGGCTGTTGGCGGGGGTCACGCGCGGGCTGCTGCTTGAGCGGATCGCGGCCCGCCTCGGGGTGGTCGCGCTCGAGGAACCGGTCACGCCGGCCGGGCTCCGTTTCTTCGACGGTTGCTTCCTGAGCTCCACGGTGGACGATCTGGTGCCCGTCGCCACGATCGACGAGCAACGATACAGCACCGACGACCTCTCGTTGGTCTGGAAGCTGAAGGCCGCCTTCCAGAACTTCGCTTCGGAGTATGCGGGCGCGCACCCGGAGCTCCGGTTCGCCGTCCCGCCGCCGGCGGTCGCGGCGGCTCAGTAGCGCGGGAGGGAGGGATCGAGTTCCGCGGCCCAGGCGTCGATGCCGCCGCGGACGTTCGTCGCACGGGCGAAGCCGTTGGCGCGGAGAAACCCGGTCACCCGCGCGCTGCGGCTGCCATGGTGGCAGAGCACGAACAGCCGGCGGTCGCGCGGCAGGGTGGCCAGCGCGTCCGGAACGGAGCGCATCGGCAGCAGCCGGCTGCCGGCGATCCGGCAGAGGGCATGCTCGTGCGGCTCGCGCACATCCAACAGCAGCGCTCCGCCGCCCGCGAGCTCGGCGCGGGCGGTGCCGACATCGACCTCGGGCAGCGTGTCACCGTCGAACGGTGACAGAGGGTCGGAGGCCGGGGCCGCATGGCCGCAACCGAAGGCATAGTCCTCGGGGACCAGGCGCGTGATCCGCGGCGCCGTGCCGCAGACCGGGCACGCGGGGTCGCGCCGCAGGCCGACGGTGCGGGAACGGTGGCCGAGCGCGTCGAACACGACCAGGCGGCCGAGGAGCGGCTCGCCGATTCCGAGGAGCAGCTTCAACGCCTCGAGCGCCTGCAGGCTGCCAATGGTGCCGCAGAGCGCGCCGAGCACGCCGGCCTCGCCGCAGTTCGGCACCGAGCCCGGCGCGGGCGGCTCGGGGAACAGGCAGCGGTAGCATGGTGCGCCGCGATCCGGGGCGAGAACCGAGACCTGGCCCTCGAACTGGAAGATGCTTCCGTAGACGAGCGGCCGGCGCGCGAGCACGGCGGCGTCGTTGTTCAGGTAGCGCGTGGGGAAGTTGTCCGTGCCGTCGACAACGAGATCATACGCGGAGAAGAGCCCGAGGGCGTTGGCGGCGGTGACGCCCTCGCCGTGGGTGACGACGCGGCTGTGCGGGTTGAGCGCGCCGAGGCGTGCGGCCGCGGAGACTGTCTTGGGACGACCGACCGAGGCGGTGTCGTGGAGGATCTGGCGCTGGAGATTGTGGAGCTCGACCTTGTCGAAATCGGCGAGACCGATGGTTCCCACGCCGGCGGCCGCGAGGTAGAGCGCCGCGGGGCTGCCCAGCCCACCGGCGCCGACGACCAGCACCCGGGCGGCGGCGAGCCGGCGCTGGCCTTCCACACCGACGCCGGGCAGCAGAATATGGCGGCTGTAGCGGGCGAGCTCGGCGGGAGTGAAGTCGGGAGGCGGGTTCGACGGCGGCATGGCGGCGCGGAGGTATGGGGGAACGGCGGCGGAAGGCAACGCGCCACCCGCGACGGGCGGCCTCCGCTGCGTCGGTTCAGCCGCGCGCCTCGTACGTGCCGTCGAGGCGCTTTGCGACGAGCCTCTTCAGCTCGAGCATCAGCAACGCCGGCGCGAGCTCGGCGTAGGGCAGGCCGGTGTGCTCGAGCAGCGCGTCGAGCGAGAGGATCTCGCCGCCGGCGAAGGCGGCATGGAGCTTCGCCTCCGCCTCCGTGAGCGCGGGTGCGGCGCCGGCCGCGGCGGCCTTGGCGACACCGGCGCGTGCGGCGGGGTGCAGGCCCGGCAGGGTCTGGAGCTCGGCGAGGATTTCGTCGACGCTGGTGCAGAGGACCGCGCCGTCGCGGATGAGCTGATGGCAGCCGGCGCTCGTGGGCTGGTCGATGCGGCCGGGAACCGCGAACACATGCCGGCCCTGCTCGCCGGCGAACTTCGCCGTGATCATCGAGCCGCCGTCGACATCGCTCTCGACCACGACCACCGCGGCGCAGAGGCCGGAGACGATGCGGTTGCGCATCGCGAAGCTCTGGCGGTCGGCGCGGCGGCCGAAGGGGAACTCGCTGATGATCGCGCCGCCGGCCTCGACCCGGCGGTACAGCTCGAGGTTCTCGGGTGGATAGACCAGATCAATCCCCGTGCCGAGCACCGCGGCGGTCGCGCCGCCGGCCTCGAGCGCACCCTCGTGGGCGGCGGTGTCGATGCCGCGCGCCAAGCCGCTGACCACGCAGAAGCCGGCGCGGGCGAGTTCGCCGGCGAAACGTTTCGCGACGGTCTGGCCGTAGAGCGTGGTGCGCCGACTGCCGACGACGGCCACTCCGGGCCGGTCCCACCGGTATCCACCTTTCTGGTAGAAGCCGATCGGCGGATCGTGGATCTCGCGCAGGGCGGCGGGGTAGCGCGGATCGCGCACGGTGATGAACTCCGCGCCGGTCCGCGCGAGACGCTCCTCCTCGCGGGGGAGGTCGAAGTGGTGTTCCCAGCCGAGGATCGTGTCGGCGATCACCGGGCCGACGCCGCGCACGGCCTGCAGGGTCCGGGCCTCGGCGGCGAAGACGCGGCGCGCGTCGCCGCCGAGCGTCTCGACCAGGCGGTTGGTCGTGATCGGGCCGATGTTGGGCAGCGCGTTGAGGACGAGCAGCGCCTGGAGTTCGGTCAGTTCACGGCTCATGGGCGGACTCGCGGAGGACGGGGGCGAGGTGCGTGAGCAGATCGGTTGCGGCCGCGGAAGCGGCGCCCTGCGCGCGCGCGAGACGATCGGCGGCGAGCCCATGCCAGACGAGCCCCTGGGCAATGCGGACGAGAAGGTCGTCGAGACCGCCGCTGGCGACGCGGCCGGCGACAAGTCCGGCGAGGACATCACCGCTGCCACCGCGGGCGAGCACCGGCCCGCCGAAGAGGCTGTGCCAGACGCCATGGCCGTCGGTGAGGCGGGAGACCGGGCCCTTGAGGATCGCGGTGAGGTTCCGCTCCATCGCGAAATCCATCAGTTCGGCGTTCGCGATCTCGGCGCGCGGCCCGGTGCCGCGGAGGCGGGCGAGTTCCCCGAGGTGTGGCGTGATCACGAGGGGGCGCGTGCGTTTCGTGCCGAGCGGGTCGAGGATGGCGGGTTGGAGGGCATCGGCGTCGAGCACGGCGGGGCACTCGGCGAGGGAGAGCAAACCTTGGACGAGCGCGGCCGTCTCCCGGTCGCGGCCGAGGCCGGGGCCGAGCAGCAGGGCCGTGGCGCGGGCGAGGTGTGGGCGGAGCGCGGTGAGGTTCTCGAGGGCGAGGCCGCCCTCGGGCGTCTCGGCGGCGGGCACCCACATCGCCTCGGGGGCGCGGGCGGCGAAGGCGGGTGCACACGTTTCGGGCACCACGGCGGTGACCAGGCCGACGCCGCTGCGGAGGGCGCTCACGACGGCCATGAGCGCGGCGCCCGGCATGGTGCGGGAGCCGGCCACGACGAGCAGATGGCCGAAGCTGCGTTTGTCGCAGGCGGCCGGGCGCAGGTCGCGGAGCGGGTCGAGCACCGCGGCGGTCAGAATGTGCTGGTGGACCAATGACGGCTCGGCGGCGTCGAAAAAGCCGAGGTCCGCATACCGCGGCCGGCCGACGGCGGGGGCGGAGGCGGCGCGCAACAGCGGTTCCTTGACGATGCCGGTCGCATAGGTGAGGTCGGCGTGGAAGGCGACGGGGGCGTTCTCCTCGCCTACGCCCGTCGGCAGGTCGATCGCGACCCGCAGGCCGAAGGAGCGATGTTCGTTGAGGGCGGCGAGCAGGTTGGCGAGATCGGCGGGCAGGGGCAGGCGGGACTGGAGACCGAGGATGCCGTCGAGGCAGAGGTCCCACTCCTCCTCGGCGGCGAGGCGTTCGCGCAGCCCGCGGGGATGCGCGAGCTGCACGCGGTCCGGCGCGGCGGCGAGCAGTTCGCACCACGCCCGGCGTGCGAGCGGGCGGAAGGCGCGTTCGCCGAAGACCGGCAC
>JAEZSJ010000342.1 GCA_023443985.1 Verrucomicrobiota bacterium
CCGCCGATCTCCGTGCGCGACAACCTCGAGCTCGACGCCAACGACTACCGTTTCCTCCTGCGCGGCAAACCCGTCGCGCGCGGTCAGGTCATGCCGGGCCGCTGGCTGGCGATGAACGTCAACGGCAGCAACATCCGCCTCAAGGGCATCCCCACCCGGGAGCCGGTCTTCGGCCTCGACGCGAGCTGGATCGCCAACGACGAGAAGACGACCGCCGAGGTCAACGGCTTCACCGTCGTCGACCCGTCGTCGGTCCTCATCACCCATCTTTCGGAGACGCTGAAGAACAACATCTGGCTCATCCTCGGCCGCCAGGACGTCCAGCAGCTCGTCGACCACGTGAAGGAGAAGCATCCCGCGCTCGTCACCGAGCTCATCCCGGACCTCGCCAACCTCGGTCTCATCCAGCGCGTGCTCCAGAACCTCCTCCGCGAGGGCATCAACGTCCTCAACCTGCCGGTCATCCTCGAGGGCATCGCCGACTACGCCTCCGTCACCAAGAACGCCGACGAACTCGCCGAACTCGTCCGCCGCCGCCTCGGCCTGTATTTCGTTTCCGAATTCGAAGCCGAGCCGGGCAAGGTCCGCGCCCTCACGCTCGATCCCCGGCTCGAGCAGTGGCTCTCCGGCCGCGTGCAGCGCACCCCCACCGAGACCGGTCTGGCCCTCGATCCGGGCACTGCGCAACACCTGCTCGACGAGCTCAGCCGCCGCACCGGCGAGATGACCCAGCAGGGCCTGCCGCCCGTGCTCGTCGTGGGCGCCGAGACGCGGCTCGCGATCAAGCGGTTCTTCGAATCCTCGCTGCCGCGGCTGGTCGTGCTCTCGTTCCAGGAGCTGCCGGCCTCGACGGAGGTCGAGAACGTCGGCTTGGTTCCGCTGCCGCCACACCTCGCCCGGATGGAACCGCTCCGCGGCGGCCAGCAGCAGCCACAGCCACAGCCCGCGATGGCCGCGTGACCTGTGGCCGCGCGCACTCCGGCGGTCGGCCACGTCGCCGACGGGGTTGCGGATGCGGCACAGTTGCGCTTCGTGGCGGGCGTGGAGCCGGCCCCAGCACCGGGACGGCGGAGGCCGGACCGGCGACCTGGCCTGCCGTCACGGCGACGTCTTCGCCGGCGGCTCGACCGGCGCGTTGTTGAGCGTATTCCCCTCGATCTGCGCGGTCCGGTCGTGCCGGAGCAGAAAGACCCGCGGCCGCGCTGGCGCGACGATGCGGTTGCCGCGGATGACGAGCCGCCCGGGCGCATCGAGCTTCTGGGAGTGGATGTCGCTGGTGGCGTCGAAGACCGTGAGCGACCCGCCGGTCACCACGATCTCGTTCTCCTCGACCCGCAGGTCGCCGCAGGAGCGACCGACGATCACCGCGCTGCCCAGTGTCGCCGGAGTTTGGAGTCGGCTGCGGCGCAGCACGCCGCCGAAGCAGAACTCCGAGAACACGACGTTGGTCGCGACGAACGTGCAGTTCTCGAACACGATGTCGCCGAACGAGCGCGCGAACTGCATCGGTGCCGCCTCCGTTCCTCGGATCGTGCACCGCGTGAACGTGGCGAAGCGCCCGCCGTCGCCGTCGATCGTGAGGCCGCCCGGCGGGGTGGCCGAATCCGGCCGGCGGACGAAGTCGCAGTCGGTGAAGGTTGTCCGGTAGCTGTTGGACAAATTGAGCGCCTTGCGCCGGCCGAACACGCGCAGCCCCTGCGCGGCGAAGCCGCGCGTGCTGCGTGTGAGGCGGATCACGCTGCGGGACTTCGCGATCTTCGTGCCGGCGGGGAGCACGGTGCCGGGAGGCGTGGGCGGACCGGAAGGCGTGCGCAACGTGACCGAACCGGCGCCCCGACGGACGATCTCCAGGAGCGTCTCGCCTACGGAGATGGCGCCGGCCTTCGGCACTTCGGCGAAGCCCTCCCCGGTGCGCAACCGCACGCGCGCGGTCCTACCGGGCGCCGGCAGGGCAAACGCCTCGGCGGTCTCCGCGGCCCAGTTCAGCGCGCCGATCGTGTAGTCGCGCGCCAGCGGATGCTTGAGCAGGAGGTCGCCCTCGGGCGTGGTGCCGGCGATCTCGTTGAACTCGCCATAGTCCTGGTCGAAGAGGCAGCCCCCGTTCCGTACGAACACGAGCTGCCCCGGTTGGAACTCGGCCGCGCGCGCCGGCTCGCGGAGCCGGATCCGGTCGGCGCCCGACACACCGCTGTCGGGGAGAAACGGGTACTCATTGCCGGCCCCGAACTGCCAGCCGCCGTGCCGGTAGGGAGCCAGCACGAGCCCCTCCTCAAGCGCCGGTCCGGTGGAGAGCATCGTGTCGCGGGGACCCGCGCCAACGAGCTGCACGTGATCGCGGTCGATGCGCCAGCCGTGTGCGGTGGCGACATAGCGGCCGGCGGGGATCCGGATCGTGCCGCCCTCGGGCGGCAACGCGCGCAGCACCGCCTGGAAAGCGACCTCGTCGGTGCTCCACTCGAGCGAAGTGACGAACGGATGCTCGCGCTGGAGCTCCGCCAGGTTCCGGAACCGCTTCGCCGTGATCCACTCGCGCACGGGATGGGCGCGGCCGTCGCCCGTCGCGCCAAACTGCCGGAGGTTGAGCTCGACCCGCGCCGTAGGCTGCGGCCGCTCGGCGGCGATCGTTTCCTTCGATTCGCGTGGCGGCGGGGCCCCGGTCGGCGGCTGTTGGTCTCCGCCTCGCAGGCAAATCGCTGCGGTCAGGATTATGAGGGACAGCGGCCGGGTATGTCGCATGGCGGGGCTGATGGATGTCGGGATCGCAGGCTTGTCGGCCGGATACACGTGGCCGCGGCGGGCGAGGGCTCAGAGCAGTTTTTCGAGCGCGCGGTGATCGGTCTTGCCGGTGCCGAGCTTGGGAATCTGGGCGACGAGTCTCAACTCGCGCGGCATCGCGAGGTTCGGCAGGCCGCGCTCGCGCAGCACGGCGCGGATCGCCTCCAAGGTGAGGCGCGGCTCGTTGGTCACGGCGAGCAGGCGCTCGCCCTTGTCATCGTCGGGGCGGGCGACGATCGCGACGGCGCAGCGCAGGCCGTAGTGCGGAAACGCACCGGCGAGCGCATCCTCCACGGCGCCGAGGCTGACCATCTCGCCGCTGATCTTCGCGAACCGCCTCAGACGCCCCTGGATACGGATGAAGTTCTCGGCGTCGATGGTGACGATGTCGCCGGTGTCGTACCAGCCGTCGAGGGCGCGAAACTTCGCGTTGGGCTCCGGGTTGAGGTAGCCCTTCATCACATTGGGGCCGCGGACGAGGAGACGCCCGCCTTCGGCCACGCCTTCGACCGGCTCGATCCTCGCCTCCATGCCGGGGAGCAGCTTGCCGGCGGTGCCGGCGCGGGGCGTGAGGGGCGTGTTCACCGCGAGCACGGGGCTGCACTCGGTGGCGCCGTAGCCCTCGAGGATGCGCACGCCGAACCGCTGCGCGTAGAGGGCGGAGGTCGACTCCTGGATCTTCTCGGCGCCGGCGAAGAGGTAGCGCAGCAGCCGGAAGTCGTACGGGTGGGCGCGGCGGGCGTAGAGATTGAGGAACGTGTTCGTGGCGAGCAGGAGCGTGCTGCTCTGCATGTACACCGCGGTCGGCACGATCCGGTAGTGCAGCGGCGAAGGGTAGAGGAACGTCCGGAAGCCGCGCACGAGCGGCAGCAGCAGACCGCCGGTGAGCCCGAAACTGTGGAAGAGCGGCAGGGCGCAGAACATCCGCTCGTGATCGGTGAGGTCGCTGATCGCGAGGAGCTGGCGGAGGTTGGCGAGGAGGTTGGCGTGCGTGAGCTCGACACCTTTCGGCACGCCCTCGGAGCCGCTCGTGAAGAGGACGACAGCGGTGGCGGCGGGGTCGTCGCGCGGCGGTGGCGGCAGGCGGAGGAGCCCGGCGAGCGCGGCGAGCTTCGCGAGGACGGAGATGCGCGGGCGGATGTCCTCGAGGTAGAGCAGTTCGACGCCGGCCTCCGCGAGCGGCTCGAGCTTGAGCTTCGCCTTCTCGGCGAAGGTGCGTGAGGTGAGCACCTGCTTCAGCCCGGCGAGCTGGGCGCAGCTGACCATGATCGCCGGGCCGGTGGTGTAGTTGAGAATCGCCGGCACCTTGCCGAGCGACCACAGCGCGAGCAGCGTGACCGGCGTGGCGTTGACGTTCGGCAGGAGCACGCCGACGCGTTCCGCCCCCGGGCCGAGGAGTGCGCGGAACTGACGTGCGAGCAACGTGGCGCCGACGAACAAGCGGCGATAGGTCAGCGAGGCGTTGACGTCGGCCACGGCGATCGCGCCGGGCGCGCGGCGGGCTGCTTCGCGGATGGCGGCGGGCAGCGTGGCGGGGCCGAACGCGTGCTCCGTCGCGAACCGGTGGGTCCGCATCTGCTCGAGCACCCAGCCGACGAGCCGGTCGCGGGCGTCGTTGGCCGCGAGGTGGTCGACGTGCGGCGGGATCAGTGCATCCGTGAAGTGGACACTCACGGTCGGGAACCAGCGTTTGCGGTCGGGATTGCGCGACCACGGCAGGCGGTGGGCGCCGCGGAGGTGGGCGAGGACGACCTTCGCCTTCGTGCGGTGGAGGAGAAAGCCGGTGCCGTCGAAGAGCTTCATGAGGGAGCCGGTGACGGAGATCCGACCCTCGGGAAACAACACAAGGCGGCCGCCGCGCTGGAGATACTCGGCCATGTGCTTTGCGGCGTAGGGCGAGAGCGGGTCGATGGGGAACGTGCGGCGGTTCACCATGATCCAACGGTGGAGGAACGACGTCTGCGCGGTGGTCGAAGAGGTCACGAAGCGCCAGTCGGGTTCGAGGCAGAGCCCGAGGAAGAGCCAGTCGAACCACGAGACGTGGTTGGGCAGGAGGAGGACGGGGCCGGGGGTGCGCAGCGCCGCGGTGTTGTACGCGTGGAAGCGGTAGAGCAGCCGGACGAGGAGGCGGAGGAAAGGGAGGAGCATCGCGGAATTCGGAATGCGGATTGCGGAATGCAGAATGGCGGAGCCTAGAAAGGATATGTGGAGATCAGGGAATCAGGAATGGAAGGGCGGAGCCGGAAAGGGGAGAATCTGGAACTCAGGGAGTCAGGAAACGGACACAGACCACCGAGGGGAGATGGGGTAGGAGTTCGGATCGAGGCTGTGGGTGGCACTCATTCCCCAATAACCTATCACCTATGACCCATCACCGCCGGCTTGTCCGCCGGCCGCGAGTCGTTCGTCTTCGGCGTGGGCGGTGGCGAGGCCGCGGCGTTCGTCGATGAAGAGCGTGAGCGCGCCGCCGGCGACGAGGAAGGCGAGCAGCACGAGCAACGCGGCGGGCGTGCCCCAGGAGTCCTTCGCGAGGCCGAACGGAATCGTGAGGACGGCCGCCAGCTTGAAGACCAGCCCCCACAGCCCGAAGAACTCGGCGCTGCGTGTCGCCGGCGTGAGATAGCCGACGAAGGCGCGGTTGGCGGAGCCGAGGGAGCCGAGGCCGAAACCGACCAGGTTTCCGATCAACCAGAGGGGCCAGGCGGGGAACGCCGCCGGGACGGCGGCGCGCTGGCGCATCCAGGCGAAAAGGGCGAAACCGGCGGTCGTCGCGATCCACAGGCCGAGCAGGAGGAGGGTGGTGCGCTTGTGGCCGAGCCGGTCCTGGAAGAACGTCGGAACCAGTGTGCCCACGATTCCGGATACAGTGATCACGGCGATGAAGAGGACGAGTTGCACATCGGTGAAGCCGAACTCCTGCGCGAGGATCGAGGCGAACAGGATGATCACCGACATGCCTGTGCCGTAGAACAGCGACGCCGCGAAGAGCAGCGCGACATCGCGGAACCGGCGGAGGTGGCCCAACGAGTCGGCGAGGCGGCGGAAGCCGGTCGCCAGGAGCGGCGCCCGGGCGGCCGCCGACGGTGCCGGCCGCTCGCGGAGGAACAACAGCGTGGGAATCGCGAATACGAAGAACCAGAGCCCGGCGAAGACGAAGAGCGGCCGCCAGCTGTCGGGCGACTGCCAGCCGAAGGCCAACATTCCGCCGGCGGTGAGCACGAGCAGGAGCAGCGCGGCGGTGTAGGCGCAGGCCCAGGAGAAGCCGGAGACGCGGCCGAAGTGCTCGCGCGCGGCGAGTTCGGGCAGGAACGAAGCGAGGAAGTTCTCGCCGATGGAGAAGAGAAAGTTCGCCGGAAGGTAGAGCAGCACCGCGAGCCAGAACTGCCCGGGCCCGATCAGTGCGAGGCCGCAGGTGAAGGCGGCGCAAAGCAGGCCGGTGACCAGGAGCGCGGCCTTCTTCCACGCGCGGGCGTCGGCGATGGCGCCGGCGAGCGGCGAGGCGAGCACGACGAGCGCCATGCTCGTGCCGTAGACGAGCGTCCACAGGAAGTCGTCACGGGCGGGGTCGCGCACCACGATCTGCTGGAAGAAGATCGAGAACAGCAGCGTGTTGACGATGAGCGTGAACGACTGGTTCGCGACGTCGAAGGAGATCCAGGACCAGAGCTGGCCCTGGCGGGGCAGACCGCGCAGGGGATGGAGGCGGAGCATTGGGAGTGCGGAGTGCTGGTGCGGATCGGGGAGGTCCGGTGCGGCGGTCGCGCCGGGCGTCCGTCCCGACCGCTGGCGCCCGCCCACAATGGCGGCAGGAGCGCCGCAGGCGAGCGCGGGAATCGGGCTGCGGGGCTACGAAGCGGGGGTGCCGTGTGGGGCGGGGCGGAGGCGCTCGAGCAGACGGCGGACGTGCGTGCGCTGCGACTCGTTGAGTTCAGGCTGGCCGAGCAGCGCCTCGAGTTTCGCCATCGCCTCGTCGATCCGCCGGTCCCGGGCGAGTTGGTGCGCGTCCTCGAGGGCGATGCGGAAACGGATCTGGTCGCGGCGATGCTCCCAGATGCGGCGCTCACGCAGCGGCAGCGACTCCAGCAGCAGGCGCTCGCAAGTGGCGAGGGCCTCCGTGAACTGTTTGGCCTGCTCCTGCTCGCCGATCTGTTTCACCAGCGGCTCTGTGCGCCAGCGCACACGGAGGCGTTCCGCGTTCGCGCGTTGGGCTTCGGTGAGCAACTCGCCGTGCGCGAGGGCGAGACTGAGGATCTTGCAGGCCTCCGCCTCGTTGTTCCCTTTCTGCAGCACGGCTGCGAGGCCGATGAGGATCTCAGGATCATCGGGGAACCGCTTGTAGCCGGCGCCGAGGAGCGTCGCGTCGTCCTGGGTGACCGAAGGCAGCGACTGCGCGATGCGGGCGTAGGCACCGTAGGCTGCGCGCAGGCCGGGCTGATGGGAGAGCGCGGTGGCGAAATGGCCGGCCATCTCGCGGGCGAACCGAGGGAGCTCGCCGCGGTCGCTGGCGCGCTTGCCGAGCGCGTCGCCAATTATGTAATACATCCACCCATCGTGTGAGTTGCGTTCGACGGCGGCTTGGGCGGCCCGCTCCGCCGCCTCGTGGTTGTCGCTCTGGCGCTCGAGCATGGCGAGCAGTTCGTGGGCGGTGGGGGCGTTCGCGTCGAGGGCCAACGCCTGGTCGATGTGTTTGCGCGCGAGTTCGAGCCGGCGGGAGCCGAGGGCGACGCGGGCGAGTGCGGTGTCGACCACGAAGGGCGTCGCGGGTGCGAACGGCGCGGTGACCTTGGTGTCGGCCGAGAGCGGCATCTTGTTGAAACGGAAACTGCCTCCGCGGACGTAGTTCTTGAGATCGCGCTCGATCGTGGGGAGGTCCTTGCCGCAGGCGGCCTGGATGGCGGTGAGCTGATCCCTGCCGGCGATCCGGGCGGTGAAGAACTTGTTGAGCGCCTCGAGATTCGGGGAGGAGATCTCGAAGATCAACTGGTGGGTGAAGAGCCAGGCTTGGGCGTAGAAGATGTCGTTGCGCCGGCTGTCGGTGTAGCGGCTGTCGCGCGTGGTGGTGAGCAGCAATTGCTCGAGGGAGAGCCAGTTCCCGTCGCGGAGAGTCGCGACGTGGTACGGGATCGGGTCGCCGAGGATGGCATGCCCGCGTTCCTCCCGAAACGTGGAGAACACCTCGGCGAAGCCTTCGTTCAGCCAGAGCGGCAGCTCGGAGCGCGTCGCGGAGACGTACCAATGGGTCGCCTCGTGCAGCACCACGTGTCGCGTTTGCTCGTCGCTGAATCCCTCGGCCAAGCCGATCACGCCCCACGTGTCCCGCGAGGCGAAGAACCCGGCGACCTCGCGCTTTTTGCCGTCGGCGGTGCGCGGCTGGTAGGGGCCGAACTGGCGCGAGTCGTTGAAGAGCACGACCGTGAGCGGCGGCAGGTAGCGGTCGACGATGAAGAGCCTGCTGCGCAGGGCGGCGGTGAACTGCTCGAACTGCGTCGCCCAGGCGCGGGTCTCACGTTCGGGGAGTTGCGAGACGATCAGGCAGTGCGGCGCCTGCAGCGCATTCCATTTCGGCGCGGCACTGGCGGCCAGGGTGGACAGGGCGAGCGCGGCGAGGAGCGCGCGGTGAAGAAAGGACCGGGGAGCCATGGGAGCGTCCCGGTGGCGGCGGCTGCGGCCGACCCGGGCGGTGCCGAGGATTGTGATGAAAATCGCCGCTTCAGAGCGGCAGCAGGCGCCGGGCGGCGGCGAGGCGGCGTTCGGAGGCGGGGGAGCGCAACGGGTTCGCCGCGATGCGCAACAGCAGCGGCAGCGCCTTGCGGCCGGCGTAATAGACCGAATACGTGGTGCGTGCCAGCAGCGGCTCGTCGATCTCGATCGCGAGGACCTGCGCGG
>JAEZSJ010000375.1 GCA_023443985.1 Verrucomicrobiota bacterium
CCCTTGGCCGGAGCGGAGATGATGACCTTCTTGGCGCCGGCGGCGAGGTGGCCCTTGGCCTTCTCGGCGTCGGTGAAGAGACCGGTCGACTCGATGACGATCTGCACGCCCAGCTTCGCCCACGGGAGGTCGGCGGGAGTCTTGGCGCTCACCACGAGGATGTCCTTGTCGTTGACGACAAGCACGTCGTCCTCGGCCTTGTCGGCGGCGGACTTCTTCGAGGAAACCGTGCCAGCGAAACGACCCTGCGTGGAGTCGTACTTGAGCAGGTAGGCCAGGTTGTCGGCCGGGACGATGTCGCCGACGGCGACGACGTCGAACGTCGTACCGAGCAGGCCCTGCTCAACGAGGGCGCGGAACACGAGGCGGCCGATGCGGCCGAATCCATTGATAGCAACTTTGACTGCCATTGTATTACTCCGTGGAGGTTAGTTTACTGGATGGAATTGAAGCGGCGGGTGTGCGTTGCGGCGACGGCCACCGTGGTGCACACGCACCGGAGCCGGTCAGGACACCGGACGAAACCGCGGTTGGCAAGTGGGATGATGCGGCGAACAAGAAATGTCCCCCATCCGCCCCGACCCCGCCCGAGTCCCCCGCCTTACGCAAGAGCTGTGTCCGGAGGCCTCACCAAGGGCCTTGCCAGCAACCTGTAAAACCGCCGTCCCCGCGCACCCGAGGTTGCATCGAGTGCCGCCCCCTCCATACCTCGCGCCTCCCCCCGGAGCGACCGCCATCAAGACGCTCCCATGCCCACTCCCCGTCCCCTGCTCGCGCGCCGTCCGTCGCGCGGTCCAACTCGTGGCGTTCCCGCTCGCCGCGGCCGGCGACACCGGCCCGATGGAGCGGTTCACCTACGCCCTGCCCGACCCCGTCAGGACGACCACCTTGCCCGCTCGTTGCGCCCCTGGCGCCAGCTCGTCGCCCCGCCAGCACCGTAGTCGCCCCTTGTTCCAGCAATCGCCTTGCCCACCGCACGCCCGCCCCAGCGCAAACCGTCCTCTCCCATGCCCCGTCGTTCTCTCCTTCTCGCCACGCTCCTCGTCGCTCCGCTCGAAAGCATCTTCGCCGGACCGCCCCCGGGCCCCACACTGGTGGTCGATCCCGGAGTGCCCCACGCCAACTTCGCCGGCGACATGGAGCTGCGCTGGCACGGCGAACTCAACCGCCGCTACCGCGTCGAGTACTCGACCGACCTGCGCACCTGGAGGGCCGACGGCCAGGTCGTCGGCCTCGACCGCGAATGCCGTTTCGTCGTGAAGCGCCGCTACGTGCCGCCGACCAGCGACCCCACGCGGCCCGACCCGGAGGTCCGCAAGTTCTGGCGCGTCACGCCCTTCGATTTCGACTCCGACGGCGACGGCGTCTCCGACCGCGACGAGTCGCTGGCCGGCACCGATCCGTTTGCCGGCACCCGGATCCCGCTGCGCTCCGCGTTCGTCCCCTTCGGCCTCTGCCTGAGCAACTCGAACTGGTCGATGACCGCCGCCCAGCAGATCGAGCTGTGTCAATCGATCGGTTACACCGGTTACGGTCTCGCCTCCTTCGGTTCCGAGGCGGCGCTGAAGGCGTTCGCCGACCACCCGGAGGTCTCCGCGGGACGCTTCCGGATCCACAGCGCCCTCTGGTGGGCGAGCGTCACCGACACCTTCGACTGGGCGACGATCGACAAGCGCCTCGCCCAGGCCGCCCGCATGGACATGGCGATCTGGATGGTCGTCGCCGGCACCAAGACCACGGCCAACGTCGAGACCGCCTACGCCATCCTCAAGACCACCGCGAAGCACTGCGCCGCCCGCGGCGTGCGGCTCGTCCTCTATCCCCACGAAGGCACGACGTTCATCACTGCCGAGGAGGCGCTCGTGCTCCTGCTCCGGCTCCGGGCCGACCCCGACCTGACCGCGGTCGAGAAGGCCTGCGCCAGCATCTCGATCCACCTCTGCCACGAGCTGAAGGCCAACAACGGTGCCCGGATCGCGGCGGTCGTCGCCACCGTGGCGCCGTACTGCACGCTCGCCTCGATCAGCGGCGCCGAGGCCGACACCCGGTGGCGCAGCGGGTGGACCACCGGCATCCGCCCCCTCGACCAAGGAAACTACGATGTGCGCCCGTTCCTACAGGCCCTCGCCACCGCCGGCTACAGCGGCCCGATGGAGTATCACACCTACAACCTCCCCGACCCGCGGCACGACGATCACCTCGAGCGCACTCTCATCCGCTGGCGCCAGCTCGTCGCCCCGCCGGGGCCGTAGGCCGCGTCCCGCCCTACTCCGCCACCCACAACCCGACGCCGAAGGGCGGCAGGTAGAGCTCGCCATCGAGCGGCAATGCGGGCTCCGCGTCGTGCCGCACGAAGAAATGCTCGTGGTCGGCCAGCTGCCGCCAAGCGCAGCGGGGCAGTCCATTCAACGGAACCGTGACCTCGTGGGCGTGCGGGTTGAAGGCGACCATGAGTCGCGTGCGGCCCTGCGAATGGTCGGCATTGTACACGACCGCGGCGGCCGTGCTGTCGGGCGCGAAGCGGAACTGGAAAAACCCCTCGCTCGGCCGGCTGTATTGGCGGAGCAGCCGCCCGCGCTCGCTCTGCCGAAACCGTATCCAGTCGGCGAAGTACCGGTGAGTCGTCGGGAAACGGAAGATCCGGCGGTACTCAAGCGCGTTGAGGTCGCCGCGCAGGTAGGTGTTGTTCACGCCCTGCTTCGACCGGAGGAAGTCCTGGCCGGCCGAGAGCATCGGGATGCCGACCGAGCACATCAGCACCGCGCCCATGAGGTGCGTGCGGCGCCGGTCGTTGGCGGTGGGCGTGTGGCCGTTGCCATCGGTGTTCTCGGTGATCACGTCCAGCCACGTGCGGTCGTCGTGCGACTCGGTGTAGTTCACCGTCTGCGCGGGCCATTTCGCAAAGAACCACGGCGAGCCCTTGAGGAAGTACTCGAAGCCCTCACGTGAACCCTCCCCGCGCACATAGGCCGGGAGGAACCTCCGGTAACCATCGTTCCACGACGCCCAGCCGGTCTCCGACAACGCGCCGGCGAGATGCCCGCGGAAGCTCCACGGCTCCGCGATCAGGATCACGTCGGGCTTCACGTGCTTGAGCGCGGCCTCGATGCGCTTCAGCGGCTCCAGCCCGATCAGGTCGGCGAGGTCGAAACGGAAGCCGTCGACGCCGTACGCGCGGATCAGGTGGGCGCAGCTGTCGATGATCAGCCGCAGCGCCATCTCGGCCCCCGCGCGGAAGTCGTTGCCGCAGCCGCTCCAGTTGGTGAGCGAGCCGTCCGCGCCGTCGTCGAAATAGTAGTGCTTGTCGACGAACATCAGGTGCGACGGCTCGCCCTGGTGGTTGTAGACCACGTCGAGCACGACCGCCATGCCCTGCCGGTGGAACGCCGCCACGAGCTCGCGGAACTCGGCCACCTGCGAGGCCTTCTCCGGCTCGCTCGCGTAGGCGCTCGCCGGCGCGAACCAGTTCACCGGCATGTAGCCCCAGTGGTATTCCTCCCGCGTGCGGTTGTCGAACTCCTGTATCGGCTGCAGCTCGACACAGTTCACCCCGAGGCGCTTGAGGTAGAAGTCCGGCTGCGCGACCCACTTCGCCAGACCGGCAAAGCCGAGACGTTCCGCCGGACGGAGCGCCATCGGCGCCTGCGCGACCAGGTCGCGCACGTGCGCCTCGGCGATCACCAGGTCCTGCCACTGCGGCGTGCGGAACGGCTCCGGGCGCGGAAACGCCGAATCCGCCAGCACGATGCCGGGGCCGAGCCGGTCGACCGCGGCGCGGGCATACGGGTCGAGGATCGGGAATTGCCGGTCGAAGTGGCCGAAGGCGTTCGCCGGCCCATCGACGAGGTACCAGTAGAACCACCCCGAAAGTTCGCGGTCGAGCCGCAGCTCCCACACGCCGTCCACGCCGCGCGCGAGCGGGAAGAAGGTCGCGTCCTCCGGCTGCTCGCGTCGTTCCAGCAGTTTCAGCCTAACGCGTCGCGCCCGCGGGGCGAAGAGCCGGAAGACGGTCTCGTCGCCCTCCACCGTCGCGCCGAGCCGCTGCTCGGACCCGAGGCCGAAGAAGAAACCGTCCGGCCGCAACGGCACCTTCTGCTCGCCGGCCGGATCGCTCCACAACACGACGAGGTTCTCGGACAGATCCAACGGCAGCGCGGTCTCGAACGCGAACCGGTGCTGGCCCGTGCGGTCGGGATCGATCGTGTGGTTCACGTTTCCCTGCTCGTCGCGCACGGCATTCGGTGCGAGCGCCGACACCGGTAGCCACTGCTGCTCAGCCGTGACAAACTTGAAGCGCTGCAGCCCCGCCGCGAGGAGTGCGTCCGCCGGTTTGCGGAGGACAAACACGGGCTGCCCGCCAAAATCCTCGAGCTTCAACTGCCACTCGAGCCGGCCGATCGCCTGGCTCCAGCCATTGAAGTCGCCCGCCACGTACAGCTGCGCCCGCTGCGGGTCGAGCCACGGGAAACGCTCCGGCTCGAGCAGGAACCAGAGCTCCTGGCGGTTGCTCACGAAGTACCCGCTCTCCTCCGCATAGAACACCGCCGGCACCGGCCGCAACGAACGGAACGACCGCGGCGGCGACCCGAGGAAGACCGGCGGCGGCGCCTTGCCGAACCAGTCGCGCGTCAGTTCGATCACGCCCGAGTCGGGCGTCTCGAGCCAAGCTTGGGCAATCGTGGGGCGGCGCGCGGTCATTCAGGAGCGTGG
>JAEZSJ010000419.1 GCA_023443985.1 Verrucomicrobiota bacterium
GCCTTCGCCCGCGCGCGCACGAGCACCAGCCTCACCTTCGTCAGCGAAGCCTCGCTCCGCCAGAAGGGCGGTATCCGAGAACGGGGTCTCCAGCGCGAACTCGTGGCCGTGAAGCGCTGCCGCCAGATCGGCAAACGCGACATGGTCCTCAACGACGCGCTCCCGAGGATCGAAGTCGATCCCGAGACCTACACCGTGAAGGCCGACGGCGAGCACCTCACCTGCGAGCCCGCCAAGGTCCTTCCGATGGCCCAGCGCTACTTCCTGTTCTGAGCCGCGCCTGCGCGGTAGGCGTGATCGGGTGGTCTCCCGTTCTGGCGTGAGCCTCCCAAGGATGAGCCTCCTTGCAGGCGATCGATGCGCCAAGCCCGCCCCCTGTGCTCTGTGCTCGCCCTTTCCGGTCGTCCACGACGTCCGCCAAGTCCAGAGAGTCCACCTCGTCCGCCGTGCGGCACCGCTGCGCAATCAGATCCTCTCTCCGCCGATCAACGCGCGCCCAGAGCGCCAGTCCGCGCTGCCGCAGAGTTTCAAACTGAAGCGGATTCGGGCGCCGCAGAGGGCTGTGGCGCCCGAGGTCGATCGCGGGCTTCGAGGCGGTTACTCCCGCCGCCGGTAGTGCGCGGTCATGAACCGGTGCCACTGGCCGTCCTCGCCGAGCATCTGCGAGGTGAGCACCCGGTGGTCGTCGCTCCGCAGCTCGATCATGTCCTTGTAGGTCGCCATCTGGCCCTCCCTGGACATGTCGGGCCCCTGCGCGGTCAGCGAGAGCACGCGTTTGGCGGAGTCCAGTTCGCCGTCGTACACCCAGAGGTGGGTCATCATCGAGCCGAGCCACGTGCCGACAAACCGCTTCGTCTGCGGGTTGTAGCCCAGGGTCAGCATCATCGTCGCCTTGCCGCCGCCGGGCATCTCCCCGTGCCCTTCTCCCTGTATCCAGATATCGCCGATCGCGCGGACGGTTTCGGTGCCCGCGTGTTTCATCGGCGGCTGCCCCGGCTCCATGGTCGCCTCGGACTCGAAGAGCCACTCGCCCACGAGCTTTTGCAGCCAGCGGTGCTCTTCCTGCGGTTCGGCGTTCATGCACGCCTGGGTTTCCTGCTGCTTCGTTTCCATCGGTAGGTCTCCTTTGCGTTTGGTAGGTTTCGCTTTGGGGCCGCCCGACACCGGGTAACGCGAGTCCGCCCGGTTTCAATCGGTCCGGTCACCTTTCTCGATGTCGGCCGAACGGTGCGTCGATCGTTCGCCGGCGGCGCGGTCGCCGCTGGTGAGGGGCTGCGTGGTTTGGGGCGTTTCCTTCTCGGATTCGCCGCGGGGCCGTGCAGCCTTCCGCGGGGACCGTTTTCGGCCCCGCCGCGATGAGAACGCATTCCCTCCCACAACGCCTCGATGCCGCCCGCGTCTACCTGCGGCCGTACCGCGCGGAGGACGCCCCTTGGTACTTTACGATGGCGCAGCGCAACCGCGTCCATCTCGCCCGCCACGAGTCCGGGAACGACATCTTCAACATCCACTGCGTCGAGGACGCCGCGGCCGTGCTCGCCGCCTTCGCCCGCAGTTGGCTCGTGCGCTCGGCCTTCCCGCTCGGCGTCTTCTTGCGCGCGACCGACGAGTTCGCCGGCCAGATCTACCTTGGCGTGACCAACGACGCCCTGCCGGCGTTGAATCTCGGCTTCTTTGCCGACTGTGCGCACGTCAACCAGGGCTACCTCACCGAGGCCGCACAACGGGCGCTGGCGTTCGCCTTCGAGGACCTCGGAGCCCACCGCGTCGGACTCTGGTGCGACGACACGAACACCCCCAGCCGACGCATCGCCGAACGGTGCGGCCTGCGCCTCGAGGGCCACGTGCGCGAGGACAAACGGCACTCTGACGACACCGTCACCGGCTCGCTCTGCTTCGGGATATTGAAAACCGAATACGCGGCGGCGGATGCCGCCCGCGCATAGGGATTGTGTGGCGGGGCGGGAGCCGTAGGCTCGGCGGATGCACAGAACCATTCCGGCCAACGGGCGCAGCGTGGAGGACTTCTCCGGACAATCGGAGACGGGCGATTTCTCGGAGGCGTTGCGCAACGCCACCCACAAGGCGCGACTCACCCTCGCGGCCGACTCGATCGAGTGGAGGCTTCTCCATGTCGGCGGTGTCGCCACGGCGGCCAGCACCACCGTGGTCGCGACGATCAAGGCGAAGGCGAACGGCTGAACGCGCCGCAGCGGTTCCTGCGGCGCCGGCCGGCGACTCGTGCCGGCGGGCGCCGGGGCGGCCTCACTCGACGGTCTTGAACCAGGCCTCGAGCGGCAGCCGGCCCGGCTGGTACTGGTTCACATGGCTGCCGGGGGTCGGCCGACCGAACGGCAGGCCGGCGATGAACAGGGTGTCCTCGCTGCCGGGCAGATGCTTCTTCAGGATGTCCGGATACACCATCACGCTGAACTGCGGGCACGAGCCATAGCCGAGCGACGCCAGACCGAGCATCAGGTTGTCGAAGACGAAGCCGCAGTCGAGGAACTGGCCGTAGGAGAAGGCCGACGCCTTCGTGCCGAGGAAGAACATCTGCTTCGCGCCGAAGAACCGGAAATTCTCGCGGTCGTGCGCACGGCGCTTGTCCAGCTCGTCGCGGCCGATGCCCTTGTGCTTGAAGATCCCGATGCCGACCTCCTTCGCGCGCGCCACCCACTCCTCCGGGAGCGGATTCGGGGAGTAGGAGTACGGCGGCTTGCCGGGCGTGTTGGCATCGAAGGCCGCAAGATAGTCGCTTCGCAGCGCCTCGAGCGCCGCGCCCTGCACGAGATACAACCGCCATGGCTGCGTGTTCTTGGAGCTCGGGGCGCGGCCGGCGGCCTCCACGAGTTGACGGATCGTCTCCGCCGGCACGAGCTCATCGGTGAACTCGCGGATCGAGCGGCGGGCGTGCATGGCTTCGAGGGCGTTCATCATGACCCGCGACTCAAGCCGCCGCACCGCGCCCGGTCGAGGAGATAGCAGGGCGATCCGGCCGAGCACCGTGTTGTACGACAATCTCAGGGATCGCCGCGCCGCCCGCAGTCGATCGCGAGTTCGGAGGCCCCGGCCGTGGCGCAGGACTCCGTGCCGGCGGGGTCCGAGTTCGCCGGCGTGGAGGCCGGCGCCACAGCTGGCCCGTCTAGTTGCTTCGCGCCGTGGAGTTGTCGCTCGGAACTACGATCCTGCTCTGTGTTCTCCGCGGCTCCGCGTGCGCCGCTGTATTGGGTCTGGCTTCGGAATGGTTCTCACGCGGAGCCACGGGGAGCGCGGAGCGGGATTCGCACTCGATCGCGCTGAAGCGGGTCCACTCAGCTGCGGCGCTCTCTGTCATGATTTCTTGAATCCCCGATTATCCGCTCTGTGCTCGTTGGATTGCGGCGCGGCCGCGCTGCGGGCTGTGCGGCTCAGCCGCGACGCCGGGCCATTCGCCTCACACCGCCGGCCGGCCCTCGCGCACGGCCATGAGCCACGCGACGAGTTGCAGGGTGCGCTCGGCGTCCGGCATGCGGGTGCGCGCCTTCACGATCGCGTGCACCGCCTGCCGGTCGAGACCGAGCGGGCGCGCGAGCTGCGCCCGCGTGCCGTGTTTCTCGAGGTGCGGCGCCAGTTCGGCCAACAGCGCGTTCCAGAGCGGCGTGTCCCTGCCGGGCCGCAGCGTCCGGCCGCTGCCGTCAGCCCCCACTCGCGCCCGATGTCGCGCAGCAACGTGTCGACGCCGGCTGGCAGCCCGGGGACCGGCTCGGCGCCGTCGCAGAACAGAAACTCCTCCTGGTGGACGTTGTTCATGGGAAGGGTAAGGCAGGTGCGATGCCAGCATCGCGCGCGCCGCGCGACGCAACCACGGTAATGCCGCCCACCCGCGGGCGGGCCGCATTCCCGCGAACACGGGTCGCCGGCGAATTGTGGTCAGCGGCTCTTCAGAAACGCCCGCCAGCCGCCGAAGCTGGTCACCTCGCGGGCGCGTTGGACGGCGAGCGCTTCGCAGAGGAAGCTCTGCACGGCCGTGCCGTCCTCGAGCGTGATCGTGCCGATGCCGAGCGGTGCCGGGATTCCGGCGGCGAAGCGGCCATAGCCGGCCAGCGGCACGCGCCAGACCTCCACCTCGATCGCGCCGCCGCCCTCGGCGACGCGCACCAGGCCGGGCTTGGGCGGCGTGGCGCCGGGGAGCGCGTAGAGCTGGTAGGTCGGCGCGGTGAGCGTGGTGCGCTCGAGCGTGGCGCCAAGCTGCGTGAGCTGCCAGTTGAGCGGCAAACCGCTGAGATGCGCGCCGCACACGGCGACGAGCGTCGACGGGCCGGCGGGCGGCAACGCCCGCACGGGCGCGGGCTCTCCGAGGAACTTCGCGCCGAGGCGGAGCACGCGATCGTCACAGAACCCCGGCGCCACGAGCGTCACGCCCCAGGGCAGCCCGTTCGGCAGGAAGCCGGCCGGCACCGCGAGCGCGCAGAGGTCGAGCAGGTTCAGGTAGTTCGTGTAGTAACCGAGATTCGAATTCAGCCGGATCGGGTCGGCCTCGACCTCGGCGACGGTGTAGATCGTGCCGGCGGTCGGCGTAAGCAGCACGTCGATGTCGGCCCACACGGCTTCGGCCTCGCGCCGCAGCGCGGCGAGCTTGTACATCGCCTCGAAGGCGCCGGCGGCGGTGAGCGCCTTCGCGCCGGTGATGATCTGGCGCGTGACCGGGTGCAACGCCTCGGGCTTCGCCTCGATGAACTCGCGGATCGCCGCGTACCGCTCGGCTACCCACGGGCCCTCGTAGAGCAGGCGCGCGGCGGCGAGGAACGGCGCGAAATCGATCTCGACGATTGTCGCCCCGAGCGAGCGCCAGCGTTCGATCGCGGACGCAAAGAGCGCGGCGGCGGCTGAGTTGCCGAAGAATTCCAATTGGTTGGGGCGCGGCACGCCGACGCGCGGCGGCCAAGCTTCGTCGACCACCGGCGGCGCGGCGGGCCGGCTATACGGATCCTCCGGATCGTAAGCGGCGGCGACGGAGAGCACCTCGGCCGCGGCAGCAACGGTGCGGGTGAAGATCGAGACGCAGTCGAGCGTGCGGCACGCCGGCACGACGCCGCGCGTGCTGAGCAGACCGCGCGTGGGTTTCAGCCCGACGAGGTTGTTGAACGCCGCCGGCACGCGGCCGGAGCCGGCGGTGTCGGTGCCGAGCGCGAGGTCGCACAGGCCCGCCGCGACGGCCACCGCGGAGCCGGAGCTCGAACCGCCGGGGATGTAAGCGGCGCCGTACGGATTGACCGGCACCCCGTAGGGCGAGCGCACGCCGACGAGCCCCGTGGCGAACTGGTCGAGGTTGGTCTTCCCCAGCGGCACCGCGCCGGCGTCGATCAGGCGCTGCACGACGGGCGCCGACTCGGCCGGCGTGTATGCGAATTCCGGGCACGAAGCGGTCGAGGGCACGCCGGCGAGATCGATGTTGTCCTTGATGGCGAACGGCACCCCGGCGAGCGGCCGCGCGGTGGAGTTCTCCCCCGCGGTGGCGGCGTGGGCGCGCACCACGGAGAGCGGCACGCGACTGATCCACACCGGATCGGCACCGCGGGCATCGGTGCGGGCGAGGACTTTGCGGAGGGGAGGCGGTGACATGGGTGGAAAGGAGGAAGAAGTTTGAAGTTGGAAGTTGGTGAGTGGAACTCGGCGATCGCTGCCGCGCCATGGCGGCTCGGACGAACTTCCAACTACTTCTTTCCCTCTCCTCCCGCCGCCGCGGCGGGCTCGATCACGACCAGCGCGTCGCCGGCCTGGACGGGCTTGCCCTCGGCGCAGAGCACCTGCGTGACGGTGCCGCCCT
>JAEZSJ010000006.1 GCA_023443985.1 Verrucomicrobiota bacterium
GCCGTGCAGCCACCAGCGGGCCGCACCGCCGAGCCCGCGCGTCCCCTCCGCCGCCTCGTCGAGCACGAACACCGGCACGATGGGGGCCCCGCGGGCGACCGCCCGCGCGAGCGCGCCGTTGTCGCACAGCCGCAGGTCGCGACGGAACCACACGAGCGTCGGGGCGTCGGCCATCGCGTGGGAGCGAACGCGCCGACCGCGCCGAGTCAACGACCGCGCAGCCGCGCACGATTCTTCCAACGTGCCTCTTGCACCGCTGGCATGGCGTGTGCAGCTTGGGGCGCCTTTTGAGCACCCGCCACGCCCGGGCGCCGCCTCGCCTCACGAATGCAACACGGTTTCTCCCAGCACCTCAGCCAGCGTCAGACCCAGCAGCTCGTCCTCGCGCCGCAACTGCGCCAGTCCCTGAAGATCCTCCAGGTCGCCGCGCTCGACCTGCGGGCGACGATCGCCGAGGAGCTTCAGAACAATCCGGTGCTCGAGGAGCTCCCGATGGAAGGCGTCTCGCTCGAGAAGAACCAGGCCGAGGCGGACACCAGCGACACCGGCGACCAGCGCGAGGAGATGCAGTTCGACCGCGAGTTCGAGGTGCTCGCCAAGATGGGCGAGGACTTCGCCGACTCGTTCGTGCAACATGGCGACAACGAGGCGTTCACCTCCGAGGACGCCGAACGCCGGCAGCACTTCTTCGACTCGCTCGTCGGCGAGCCGTCCTTGCAGGAGCACCTCATGGAGCAGGCCGAGCTCGCCGACTGCACGCCCGAGGTGCGCGAGGCGGTGCGCTACCTCGTCGGCAGCCTCGACGACCGCGGCTTCCTCACCGCCTCCGTGTCCGACATCGCGCTCATGGCGAAGGTGCCGCTCGAGACCGTGCAGGAGGCGAAGAAGCTCCTCAACGGTTTCGATCCGGTGGGTATCGGCGCGGTCGATCTGCCGGAGTGCCTGTTGATCCAGCTGCAGGCGAAGGGCCGGGCCGGCTCGATCGCCGCCCGCATCGTGCGCGACCACTTCCCGCTCCTCACCCGCCGCCGCATGCCCGACATCGCCCGCAAGATGGGCATCCCGATCGAGGAGATCCAGAACGCCATCGGGGAGATCGGCCTGCTCGATCCCGCACCCGGCCGGCGTTTCGCCGAGGACCACAACCGCGTCGTCGTGCCCGACGTGACGGTCGAGAAGGTCGGCGACGAGTGGACCATCATCCTCAACGACGACTACATCCCGCGCGTCCGCCTCAGCCGCGAATACAAGGACATCATCGCGAAGGGGAAACTCTCCGACCAGGATCGCGCCTACCTGCGCGAGAAGATGCGCGCGGGGAAGTTTCTCATCAACTCCATCGAGCAACGGCAACGCACCATCGAGCGCATCACCCGCGAGATCCTGAAGGTGCAGCTCCCGTTCTTCGAGGAGGGGCTTTCGAAACTGAAGCCGCTCACGATGACCCAGATCGCCGATGCCGTGGGTGTGCACGAGACCACCGTCAGCCGCGCGATCGCCAACAAGTTCATCCGCACGCCCCACGGCGTGTTCCCGCTGAAGTTCTTCTTCACCTCCGGCTACGAGGCCCAGGACGGCGCCTCCATCTCCAACACGAGCGTGAAGGACATGATCAAGGCGCTCATCGAGGACGAGGACGTCTCGAAGCCTCGCAGCGACCAGGAACTCGTCGGCATGCTCACCGGCCGCGGCATCCCGATCGCCCGGCGCACCGTCGCGAAATACCGCGACGAACTCGGCATCCTGCCGAGCAATCTCCGGCGGCGGTACGACTGATCCCGCCGCACTCCGTGTCGCGGGAGCCGGCCTCCGACTCCGGCCGCGCGGAACACGTCGCCCCTCGCCGGCGCCGGCCGCGCGAATGCGCCCACGGAGGCTTCCCCCCGGGGACGGGGAGGAGAACTCCCGTTTCTGCGCGCTACGGCTGAAGCGGATCGCGAAGCGGCCGAAACCCCACACCCGTACACTCTGCCCGTCGCCGACGATCCATCGCCCGCGGCGCGGCCAGCGAGACCGTCCCCACCCGGCTCCGCCCACCGGCACCACGGCCCCGAAGGGCGAACACCCCAGTTACTCGTTTTTGACGACCCAGACCCACGCCCCCACCGCCTCATTTTGGGCCGGGAGACTGCAGAGGTAAAACAACGGTACGAAAGCGGGGGCAGATGCGTTTCTCGTCCCTCAGTTTCCTGGTTCTGACCGCGCTCGGCAGCGCTCTGCTGCCCGCCGGTCTCGCCGCGGAGACCGAGGCCGAGAAGGAACTCGCCGCCCTCCGCGCGGAGAACGCCGCGCTTCGCGCCACCCTCGCCGCCCGGGAGGATTCGATCCGCGAACTGGAAGCGCGCACCGCCGCGCTTCAGACCGACATCGAGGCGGTGCAGCAGACCGTCGCCCTCGCCAGCAGCGACGGCCACGGCGGCCAGGGCGGCATCGCCCCGACCTCCGCCCTGGACTGGGCCAGCGCGATGAAGGTTGCGACCGCCGCGCGCTACCTCGTGAAGGGCTCGAGCCTCCTCACTGTCATGCCCACCGGCAGCATGAAACCGGTGTTCGACGAGCGCGCGATCCTCCTCACCGAGGCCGCCAGTTTCGACGACCTGAAGATCGGCGACATCGTCACGTACAAGCATCCCCGCTACGGCATGCCGGTGGTCCACCGCATCCTCGAGAAGCGCGGCGACAAGTTCTGGGCGAAGGGCGACAACAACGGCCGCATGGACGAGGTGTACATCACCCGGAAGAACTACCAGGGCCGCGTCTTCGGCATCATCTACGCCCGCGAACCCTCGACGCAGGCGCAACGCTTCCGTCCCGCGTTCGTGCGCCGCTGACCCGTAACCCGATCTTGGTTACGCGGGCTCCGCCTGCCCGGCGAGACAACGCACCGGTGCGCGCGTCCCGCCCGGCGGCCCTCAGGTCCCGCAGTCCACGATGAAGAAGCGTTGGTTGGTCCCGTGCGCGCCGATCGGCACCTGCACGAGCTTGCCGCAACGCGGGCACCGCCCCACGTACGCCGTGCCCTCGCGGTTCTTGTAGAGCCGGCCATAGACCCGGCACGCCGCGAAGTTCACGCCGAGAAACGCGCGAGGCTGGCCCTGCAGATGGTCCGGGGAGGGGTTGTTCATGACGGGTGTTTCTCCGCGCTCTCATCGGCGGGTCCGCGCGGAAACTGAACCCCGAACCGTCGTAACCACCGCTTGCGCACGCGCCGGTGGCTGGAAAAACCTGCCCTCGCCTAGGCAGTTTCCGCCGAAACTCCGGGAAAACCGCGCCGCCCGCGGAAGGCGCGACACCGTAGGTTCCTAACTGACCGCCACTTACACACTTGGCATCGGCCCTGCAATAGAGCGGGCCACATGGCTACCGCCGCCTCCAGCATCGCTCCCCTCGCCGAGGCCGACCGTCTCTGGCGCGAGATCGCCGTCCAGCTGCGCGAAGCCTGCATCCTGCGCCGCGAGGGGCGCCACCAGGCCGCCGCGGCAATCCTCGAGCACGACCTGCCCGCGCTGGTCCGCGACTGGTCCGCGAAGGCCGATCTTCCCCCCGCGGAGGCGAAGGCCCGCCTGAACCAGCTTTTCAACGAAGAGCAGGCCCGGGTGGAGAGCCACTGGATCATGGCCCGTTTCCTCGCGCAGGAGCAGGCCGCCGCCACGGCCCGCAACCTCTCCGCGTTCCCTTCCGTCGTCGCGGCCGCGCCGGCCGATGCCGCCGCCGTGCTCACCCCTATGATCCCCCGCGGCACGATGCTCTTCCCCGCCATCGCGCCCCGCCGTATCCCGATTTCCGATGTAGTCGACATGATCGACGCCGCCCGCGACCTCGAGCGCACCGTCGCCCACCGTCCCAGCCTCTCCTGATCACCTGTCTCCAACCAAACCAAAGTCCCATGAAGTCATCCAACAACGCTGTCCTCGAAGACACCCCGGTTCAGACCACCACTGAAACCCTCCTCGTCGGCCTCGACCTCGGCACCAACACCTCCTCCCTGCTCGCCAGCTCCGCGAAGTCGGCGGACATCATCGTCCGCGAGCTCATCCCCAGCGTCGTCGGCTACGCCAAGGACGGCATCCTCGACGGCGTCCTGCCGGGCAACGCGACGATCCTGTTCGGCCACGAGGCGCTCAAACGGAAGCTCTACGTCAACCTGGTCCGGCCCCTCAAGGGCGGCACCATCGCCGACCTCGACAGCGCCCGCCATTTCGCGCGCCACCTCCGCTCGCGCCTGAGCCTCTCGCCCAACGCCGAACTGCGCGCCGTGATCGGTGTGCCCGCCAAGGCCGATCCCTCCGCACGCGAGGCCCTCCGCCAGGCGTTCACCGGCGTCTTCGACAAGGTCCTCTTCATCCCGGAGCCCTTCCTCGCCGCCCTCGGCATGCGCGACGAGTCCCGCCTCGGCCAGCCCGACTACGCCGACCCGGTCCGCAACTCCCTCTTCATCGACATCGGCGGCGGCTCGACCGACCTCTGCCTCATGCGCGGCTACTACCCGCAGGCCGAGGACCAGATCAGCACCACCTTCGCGGGCGACGCCATCGACCAGATGGTCCACAACGCGATCCTCCAGACGTATCCGGATTGCCAGATCTCGCTCCACAAGGTCTGCGACCTCAAGGAGCGCCACTCCTTCGTGATGAGCCCCGAGACCCAGGTCGTCATCGACCTCGTCGTCGCCGGCCGCACCCGCCAGTTCGACATCACCGACCAGCTCGCCGCCGGTTGCGAGGCGCTCCTCAAGCACATCCTCGACCTCTCCCGCACGCTCATCGCCCGCGCCGATCCCGACGCCGTGCCCGAGCTGCTCCAGAACATCGTGCTCACCGGCGGCGGCAGCCTCGTGCGCGGCCTCGGCGTCGCCCTCCAGACCCAGCTCATCGAGGACGGCTACGACAACCCGAAGGTCTCCGTCATTGGGCCCAACTACAAGGAGCAGGTCGCCCGCGGCGCCCTCAAGGCGGCCCGCCAGGCCAAGGACCGCCAGTGGCAGACGATCCTGCGCTGAAACCACTCCCTCACTACCCCCACCCGGCGACGGAGCCAACCTGCGTCGCCGGCCCCCTTTCCCGCTCCGCTCCCAGCCGAAGATCCGTCTCCCGGGTCCCGTGACCCGAAACTCGGAACGAGCGACTCGATCCCATCTCCGGTCCTTCCGGCGCCGTTCCCTGCACTCCGAACCCGGAACCCGGAACCTCTCGCGGAGCGAGCGCACCACTCTATCAGCCGGTTTGGTTGATACACAGGGGACTGAGCCCCCGGTCGACAGCGGCCGGGGGCTTCCGTTCTCCCCCAACGACCGCAGCGGAGCCGCGCGGTTCAGTATTCGCTCCGGCTCGCCTGGCGCCGCAGCGGATGGGTCGTGATGCACGCCGGCGCCTCGGCCTCGCTGTTCAGGCGGGCGTCGAGATAGCCCGAGTATCGTGCCGCGGCGTGTGCGAAACAGCCTCGCGCCGCCGCAATATCTCCACCGCGCGCCAGCGCCACGCCGAGGTTGTTGGCCCCTTCCGCGGTCGCCTCCAACGCTTCGGCGCGCCGCAGTTCCGCGGCGGCTTCGGCGTCGCGTCCACCGAGCAGGAGCAGACACGTGCCCCGCAGGAACGCTCTCCGCCACCCTTCGCGGAACGGCCACGGCCCGTCCGGTTCCAGAATCTCCCCGGGGTCCACCCCGGCAGGGCTCGCTTCGTCGAGAAAGGTCAAGGCTGCGTCCGGCTCGCCACGATACAGCGCCATCGAGACCAGCACCCAGGCGGCCACGCGCGCCGGTTCGCCCGCCGCCCGGCACAGCCCACGCACCGCTTCGTAGTCATGCTTGCGCAAGGCGGCCACAAGGGCCGCGCGTTGCCGCGCCAAGTCGCGCGACACGCTCTGCGGATACGCGTACATGCGATAACCGGCCTCGGGGCCGAAATGGAACCGCGCGCCGCTCGCCACCGCGCGCAGCAGCAAATCGAAACTCTCGACGCCGTACACCGCCGGATCGTAGCCGCCGGCCGCCCGGAACACCGCGGTGCGGAACGCCACCTGCGTGTCGCCCGGCAGATGGTTGCGCTCGAACAACCGCGCCGGCGTCACCTCCCGGCGCACAAACTCCGGCACCGCCAGGCGCCGCAAGAACGCACCGCTCGCACCGTCATGCAGGTCGATCGCCTCGGTGGCCACATCGGCCCCCGCCTGCAACGGCGCGAGCAACCGCTCCGCCCGACCCGGAATCCACTCGTCGTCGGCATCGAGCCAGGCCGCGAACTCTGTATCGACGGAGTCCAGCCCCGCCTGCCGTGCCAACGGCACGCCACCGGGTGCCGGCGCCGCGACCACCCGCAAGCGCCCGCCCGCCACCGCGCGCGCCCGCGCCACCGTGTCGTCCGTGCAATGATCATCGATCAGGACGAGCGGACAGCCGGGCTCGGCGCACGCGGACCGCACCGCGCGCTCGATCGTCGCCGCGGCGTTCCGCGCCGCGATGAGAAGGGTGCACTGGGAATTCATGCCGGCCATGTCTCAGCGTTTCGAACGATCACCGCCGACAAGGCCGAGAAAATGCCCGATCAGCCACTCTTGAAATGGCTCCAGCCGGAACTCCCGCTCGGCCAACGCCCGCGCCGCGGCCCCCGCGCGGCGGCGCGCCTCGACATCGCAGATGAACTCGACGACGGCGGCGGCGATCGGCTCCGTCGCAGGGCCTGCAACCGACCGTCCGATACGATGCTGGGCAATGAACCGTGCAGGTTCGGTGTCGGCGCTCGCGATCGCCAACAACGGCAGGCCTGCACAGGCCAACTCCGTGAGCCGCGACGGCAGCGAGTAGCGAGCGTAGTTGTTCGCCGCCCGGTCCTCGCGACTGAACGGGACGAGCGCGAGGTCGGCGCCGCGCAACCGCTCCTGTAGCGCCTCACCGGTAATGAAACCACGCCACACGATCTCGAAGCCGGGATCGTAGCCGGCCTCGAGCACCGCCTGCACCCGCTGCGGGTGTACGTACCATTCGATCGGATTCAGCCCGGGCAATTCGGCCCGTACAAGCGACCAGACATCGCGCAACAGGGGGATCAGCCACGGTTGCCAGAGGTTGCCGAGCAGGACGGTACGGAATCCGGGCGCGTAGGGACGATGCTCGCGCCGCCACTCCGCAGGCACGTCCTGCTGCAACGAGGTGACGAGGTCCACCGGCCGGTCGAACTTCTGCCGAAGCATGGTCCGCAGCGAATCGGTCAGCGCCCAAATCTCGGTGAGGCGGGGCAGCAGCTCCCGAAGGCGCGCGTCGAAGACTTCCGCGTCATGGGGCAGGTAATCCATGAAGTGCTGCACGACTGGGACGGTGGTCGGCAGACTCGCAAGCACCGCGGCAAGCAGGGGCAGATCGTTCTCGTTGAGCGCCGTCGCATACACCAGATCGGGCTGGAACTGGCGGCAGTGCAGCAACTCGTCGACCATCTCGCGCGTCGGTTTCCGGCCGGCGATCACCGCGGAGTTTTCCAGCCACGGTTTGCCGGCCTCGGTGTGACACAGGCTGAAGAGGTGCGCAGAGGGAAAATCGCGGAAGTAGCGTTTGAGCAGAACGCCGGTTCCATGGGAATCGTTCAACGTCTCGCTGGTGAGAATCAGCACACGCGGCAGTCGATCGCTCGCGATCAACCGCCCACCGGCAACCCGCACTTCGTCGCCAGCCCGTTTGGCGCCAAGGACCTGCTCGATCGCCTCACGCACCCCGCCCCCCTTGCACCAGATCAACCGTGACTCGGCGATTCCCTCCCCCTGCAACTGCGCGGCGATCTCGTCGGCCCATTGGCTCGCGAGCAGGACATAGTCCCACCGGTGTTGGGAGAGTTCGCCCGGAGCGATGACCGGCAGGTCGTGGAATGGAGTCCGCCGTCTCTCCTCGTTGTTGTCGGCGAACGCGACGACACGAACCCCCGGCAGTTGGCGCAGCGCCTGCCAGGCGCGTTCCGCACTCGAGCCGGTACCGAAGACAACCAGGTCGATCATTTCCGTGGAACGGACGCGCGCGACCGCCGCACCACGTCAACCAGCGTTTGATTGAACCAGGCACAGAACCGGTCGATCCGGAACTGTTCCTCCGCAAGTTGTCGGCCCGCCGCGCCCGCTTGGGCGCGTGCCGCACGGTCACGGATGAACGCAACAATCGCAGCGGCCGCAGCCTTCGGGCTTTGCCCGCCAACAACACGGCCGACTCCATGCCGGCGGACAAACGTCGCCAAGGGAGTATCGGCACTCGCTATCGCCAAGACAGGCACCCCCACGCAGGCGAACTCCGCCAGGCGCGAGGGCAGCGAATAGCGCAAGTAGTGGCTCGTCGCTTCGCGCTCGCTGTTCAGGGGCAGGAGGGCCAGATCCGCCGCGGCGAGGCGCTGCTGCAGGCGACCGCCGCTGAAGAAGCCGCGCCAGACGAAATCAAGCCCCGGGTCCGCCCCGCGATCCAACAGATCCTGCAACCGCTGCGGCGATACGAGCCACTCGATCGGGCCCAAACCCGGGAGCTGCGCCCGACATCGCGCCCAGATCTCCCTCACGTAGGGAATCACCGCGACGTTGTAGAAGTTTCCCACCATCACCGTCCGAAAGCCCGGTCCGAACTCCGCATGTTGAGCGCGGAACTCGTCGGGCACCCGCTGGAGCAGGCCGGTCACCAGGCGAGGCTCCCGGCCAAGCTTCGTCCGCAGCAGCTGCTGGATCGGTTCGGTCAGTGCCCAAAGCTCCGTGATCGCGGGCAGGAGCCGCCGGAACTTCGTCAGGAACCGGACCTCGTCCTGCGGGATGAAATCCATGAAATGCTGGATGATCGGGACCGGCCGCCCCATCGCCCGCCGGACCACCTCCAGCAGATCGAGGTCCGCCTCGCTCAACGCCGTCGCGTAGATCAGATCCGGCTGAAAGTCCCGAAGCAGCTCTCCGACCTTTCTCACCGCGTCGGGCCCGCGGCCGGCCACGACCGCGGCCCGCCTCAGCCAAGCCGGTCCGACATCCCGATGAGCCAGCGACATCAGTTTCTCTCTCGGGAAATCGCCGAAATAGCGCTGCAGCAACACACCGGTGCCGTGGCTCTGGTTCACCGTCTCATAGGAGAGAATCAGGACGTTCGGGAGGACGCGCCCGCGGACCTGCCGATCGCCCACCGCCACCCACGACGCCGCGCGCGTGGTGTCGGCGATCCGTTGGATCTGCCGCGTACCGTCGCCGGGCCGAAACGGGACCACCCGGGCCCGCGAAATCCCCAGTTTGACCAGTTGCGCGGTGATTTCGCGGTGCCATTGGCTGGCCACGACCACGCGACTCCAGTCTTTCGATGCGACCAACTGCTCGGCCGACCATACCGGCCGGCGGTGGAACAGCGTCCCCTGCCGCTGTGGGTTGTTGTCCGCGAAGGCGACCACCTGGACGCCGTCGGCATCCTCCGCCGCGTTCCACGCGCTCTCGCCCGACGATCCGGTGCCGAATATGACGAGTTTTATCATACGGCAACCTCAACGGGCGAGCGTCCGCCAGAGCGAGTGCGCGCGCGCCACCGCGCCGTCTCCCCGAAGGAAGACACAGTCGATCTGCTTGAGCATTCCGGAGTCGCCACGAAAGCCGTGGAAGAACTCGAAGGGATAGAATCCACGTTCCGCGAACAGGGCGACCATCTCGTGGAACACCTTCGCCCCGGCCCAGTAGCGGTCGAGGGAGAGCTCCACGAAAAACGCCTCGGTGCACGCCCACAACCGCTCGCCCCCGGCCAGAACCGCGGCCTCGTAGCCCTGCACGTCCAGCTTCACCAACAGCGGCGGTTCAATCGCACCCTCGGCCAGGAGCGTATCGACCTTCCGCAACGGGACCCGGTGGGTGTCCGTTCCCGCCGGTGCTCCAGACGCGAACGGCAACGCCGTCGCCCCGAACGCGCCGAAACGCGACTCCGGCAGCGTGATGGTGATCTCGCCATCCTCCGCCCCCAAGGCGACAGGCAGGCGGTGCCAACCGGCGGCCGTCTCCGTGAGCAACTGCGACTCGTAGTGTGGCAGCGGCTCGACCAGGAAATACTTCGCCTCCGGAAAGACCCGGGCACAGGTGACCGACCACGGCCCGCTCGATGCGCCGACATCCAACACCGCCCGTGGCGAAAAGCCGTGCTTCCGGAGCACCTCCAATGCGGCAAAATCATCCTCGAAGCCCGGCACGGCCGCCGCGGTACGCGCGTCGCGTGGTGGAAACAGCTCCGGCCAACGTCGCACGCCTGCGACCACGCCGCCCTCGCCCCATGGTTCGAAGACCGCCAGACGCTCGGGTTCGATTCCGGCGGCGATCAACTGCGCGCCGATCTCCGCGTGCCATTGGCTGGCGATCACCACAAAGTCCCATTCGTGATTCCGTAGTTCCGACGGCGGTACGACTACGAGCCCGTGCCAGGAAGTCCCGTGTTTCTTCGCGTTGTTGTCGGCCACGGCGATGGGCCGGAGACCTGGCAAGCCGGAGATCGCCGCCCAAGCGCGTTCCGCGCAAGTGCCAGTGCCAAAGAGGACGAGGTTGATCATGGGGATAGGTGGGATCGGGGGTATGGTTCCAGCTTTGTGTGTCGCGGGTGGTCAGGGTTGCCCGACGATGAAATCACGCCGGCCGTTGAAGGCGCTGATCGTCGAAGGTTGCCGCACGAAGAAGAAATCCGGAGCCACAAGAATCCCTCGGGGATCCCGGTAGCAATCCCCGATGTCGAGCAGGAAGAATTGGTGCTTCGCGAGCCAGTTCGCGATCTCCATGAACAGCGGCGTACCCGGTCCGTAATCTCGGACGAACCAGGTCTCGAGCAGGAGAATCTCGACGTGGCGCAACGTCTCCACGGCCCCCTGCAACGCGGCCAGTTCGGAGCCTTGTGTATCCATCTTTATCAGCTGAGGAAGGGGAAGGTTCTCGCGCGCCACGATCTCGTCGATGGTTGTGATCGGCACCGTGATGATCCGAGGAAAGACCTCGTTCGTCTGGTGCACGAGCGTCGAACTGCCCACCACGTCCTTATCCACACCAAACGTCGTGCGGCCGGAAGCCGCCCCGATGGCGATGGGGTGAACGTGCATCCGCCGGCCCGAGCGGCAGACGTCGGCCAGGCCCTGTGCGTAGGGCGGATGGGCTTCCGCCATCGGCTCGAAAAGGTGGTAGGTCGCATCCGGGAACACCTCCGCCATGCCCCTGCTCCAGCTGCCGTTGCTGGCGCCGATGTCAAAGATGCACGTGGGGGAGAACCCCAAGGCCTTGTAATTGGAAAGTCGCTGCCGATCGGTCGTGGCAAATTGCATGGTTGTTTGGGGTCACTGGGTTGCGGCACAAGGGGGCACGTCCGCTCCGGGTTGCTCAGACGCCATCGGCGCCCTCCAAGAAACTGGGTTGGCCAAACGCGCCGCCGATCTGCCGGCGCACCTCGGCCACGGAGCCTCGGACGTCTGGGCACACGACGCGCACGGCGCATGGTCCCTGCGCCGCCAACTGCGCGCGAATGCCATCACGGTACGTGCTTGCGATGATGAGCAGATCGACCGCTTGGCTCGCGATCGCCGCCGGGGCCTGCACCTCCAAACCCATCCACCGTCTGCCCTGCTTGGCAGGGTCGCTGTCCACGCTCCAGACCGGCGCGACCCCGTCGAAGCCGGTGAGCGCCTCCAGTACTTTGAGGCCGCCCTCGCCTGTGCCCCACACCCCCACACGCAACGGGCCTCGCGCCGGAGCCGCAGGAACGACTTGCCAGCGATGGTCCGCCTCGAGCGCCCCCGGGCGGTCGAGCCGGGGGAGATATCGTGGTGCCGGCAGCCCCCCTTCTTGCGGGTAGCCCAGTCGTTGCGCCTCGAGCGCGCAGAGTTCGCGAAAAGCCGTCCGCTCCGCCTCCGACCAGTGCCTCAGGATCGCTGCCGTCGATTCCCCGGAACCGGCGCCCACGTTCTCCCGCTGCCGCGCACCGGCGGCGACCTCCTCCCAGCCGGTGCTGAAACCGGAAAGCTCCGCTGCCGCCGCCGCCGCCGCCTGCGGGTTCTGCCCGATCTCCTCGAGGCGAAAGACCTTCAGCGCCCGCAACTGCGCCACGAAGCGCCAATGCAGCATGAGCATGACCCGCAAACTCGCATCGTCCGAGGCGAGGACCGCCGCCCACCAGTCCGTGTGCTCGAGCCCGCTGCCCTCGACCACCACCGGGAGATACCGCCGCGCGTAGGGCAGATAGACTCCACGGTGGTGCTCGAGCATCCGGAGCTTCGACTCGATGCTCGCGATCGGTTCGCGCATGAGGAGGAAGAGAGGGACCTCGCCCAAGGCCTCGGCCAACCGGGCATGCGTCGTCGCGCGGAAGAACTCGTTTGTGAACGGCGTTGCCCGATGGAACCCGCCGATCGAGTTCACGTCCCCCAGCGACCGGTAGCACGTGAACCCGACGTTCCATTGAGCGAGATCGTTCATCGCCGAGACCCACCGCAAAGTCTCCACCGCGCCCGCCTCCCACCAGGGCGACGGGTGATGGTGCATGATCGCCCCTTCGTGGAAGCAGAGGACCTCGGGATGCGCGTTCAGGAGCTTCGACAGCCAGACTGTCCCGCTTCGGCCAAACGAACCGACGTGGAATCGCTGCACCGGTGTATTCATAGATTGTTTATCGCCAGCCGTTCCCAGGCGCGGGTGCGCAGTGGAGCCAACGAATCGATCGCACGCGCGCGGTCGAGCCAACCGACCGCCCCGGCCACGTCGCCCAACCGGTGGTGCACCAGAGCGCGAACAAACGCTCGGGGATTCGTGGGCCAGCTGCGGTCGAACCACGAGGGGGCTGCGGCATCGATCTCGGCGAACAATTGAAGCGAGGGCGTCGCTCCGCCGCACAAGACATGCGCCGCGGCGATCCAGAACTGCGAGTCCGGGCTGTCTCCCGGAACCTCGGCACGGTGGCTCTGCCACCAACGCCGG
>JAEZSJ010000052.1 GCA_023443985.1 Verrucomicrobiota bacterium
GTACTGGACCGTCTCAAGCCAGACGCCGCCCACACGGGCACAGCGGTCCTGGGCATCGTTGAAGAAGCGCGCCCAGCCCGGTTGCGCGCGGCTTAATTTATCCAATACAGCGAGTTCCCGGTGACAGGCGTCGAGCTCGCGGCGTCGTGCCGCCGCAGCCCGTTGATGCTCGCGCCACGGCGCCAGTTCGCGCGTCAGTTGCCCCGCGGCGGCCTCCGCCCGCGCGGTCGCCCGTTCGAACGCCGCCACTGCGCCCCAGATCAGCAACAAGCCGGTTGCGCACGCGGCAAGCCGACGGACCCGCCTCCGGCGGAACGCCTGCTCCCGGCGCCGCGGCTCCGGCAACAGGTTCGGCGCGCGCGGCCCGACCAGCGCCAATGCCGCCCCGGTCAACAGGGCGAGCGTTCCCGCCGCGTCGGACGCAACCGGCAGGGCGGCGCGCGACTTCAGCCGACGGTGCGGATCGAACCGCGCGAACTCGAACGGGACCGCGGTCGGGAGCTTCCCCAGCTTCGCGGCATCCGGCGGCGTGGTTCCAGAAATCCAGACGGTCGTCGGTGAATTTGATTCGCCCGCCCTACCTGCACCGCGCACGAGCCGCTGCAACTCCGCCACCAGCCGCCGCTCACGCAGGCCACCGGCCTCGCTGGCGGAGTCCGCGGCCGCCTCCGCCGGCGGAACGCCGACAAGCCGCACCGCGATGTCGCCTCCGGTCGAACGGACGAGCAGCGCCAGCTCGCCGTCGACCTGCAACAGCACCGGAGAGTCAGCACACCGCTCCGGGTGGTTGTACCGGAAGGCGCGCAGCAGTGCCGTCGGCTGCGACACAATCGCGTCCACCCGCACGCCGCCGCGTTCGGCCTCCGCACAGAGCGCCTCGGCCGTCTCCAGTTTCATGGCGGACAGCTCCACCGCACCCGCGTCATCCGCGACCGGCGCCCAGTCCCACGCGGTCTCCGCCAATGGTCGCGGAATCGCCTGCGCGGCTTCGAACCGCACCACGCGTTCGCGTTGCGCCCGCCGCAGACGCGGCACGCCCAGAGACTTCACGAGCGTGCCCGCGGCCGGCGCGACCACCACCACACGCGCGCCGCGGGGCCGCCGTTCCGCGATTGCCCGCCATGGTTGCACCCCGTCCGCCGCGCCGGGCGGCAGGGTCTCACATTCTTCGAGGGTCAGCACGCCGTCGGCCGTCGGGCGGAAAGTGCCGACGACACTTCGGCCCGGGTCGCACACGACAGCGACAATTGGGGTTCGCATACGCAGGAGGGTATGCGGGGGGCGCGGCGATGGCGCCAGTTTCTCGATACCGCCGCAAGGCCAATCTCGCCCTCCCGCGCATTTTCCATCCCCCCGCCCCGGCACGTCCGCTCTCCTTCACCTCGGAAAACCCCGACCCGATCAGACCCGGGTTCTGTGCGGTCCCGCACCGGGCGTCCCCGTCCGCGCGGTTTGCCTCCGGCCGCCCCGGCGTCGTGCTCCGCCTCCGCCCGCAGTCCGCCCTCCTTCCCCCGCGCACTCCACCATCCCGGGCAAAGACGCAAAATCCTGTCCGACCGCGACACGTCTTTGCGTCCTCAACCCGATGGCCCCCGCCGGCCCAACGCATCGCCCGGTATAGGCCGCCGGTATCTGCGCCCCGGGCATTGGGCAGCGCCCCAGCGCTTGCCCCGCGCCGCCCGGCGCGCCAACCTCCGCCCTTTTCCCGATGCAGACGCCGACTCCGTCCTCCGCCGACTACAACTTCACCGAGCTCGAACCGCGCTGGCAGCGCGTGTGGGACGAGCAGAAGCCGCAACGCGCCCTCACCGGTGACGCGCGCCCGAAGTACTACGTCCTCGACATGTTCCCCTACCCGTCGGGCGCGGGCCTCCACCTCGGCCACTGCGAGAACTACGCCATCACCGACATCATGGCGCGGTACAAGCGCGCGAAGGGCTTCAACGTCCTCTACCCGATCGGCTGGGACGCCTTCGGCCTGCCCACCGAGAACTACGCAGTGAAGACCGGCCGCCACCCGGCCGACGTCACCAAGGAAAACGTCGCCACTTTCCGCCGCCAGTTGAAGGCCTTCGGCGTCTCCTACGATTTCGACCGCGAGGTCGACACCACCGACCCGAAGTACTTCCGCTGGACGCAGTGGATCTGGCTCCAGCTCTTCAAGAAGGGCCTCGCCTACGTCGAGGAGAAACCCGTGTGGTGGTGCCCGGCCCTTGGCACCGTGCTGGCCAACGAAGAGGTGATCGACGGCGTGTCCGAAGTCGGCAAACACCCGGTCGAGCGCCGGCCGCTCCGCCAGTGGGTGCTCCGCATCACCGCCTACGCCGACCGCCTCCTCGCCGACCTCAAGGACCTCGACTGGCCCGACTCCACCAAGCGCATGCAGGAGGCTTGGATCGGCCGCAGCGTGGGCAGCGAAGTCGAGTTCGATCTCGCCGGCCTCCCGGGCGAGCGCCTCCGCATTTTCACCACGCGCGTCGACACCATCTACGGCGCCACGTACATGGTCATCGCGCCCGAGCACACGCTCGCCGCGAAACTCACCACGCCGGCCCAGAAGGCCGCAGTCGACGCCTACGTGAAGGCCGCCGCCTCCAAGAGCGACCTCGAGCGCACCGAGCTGGCCAAGGACAAGACCGGCGTCTTCACCGGCTCCTTCGCGATCAATCCCGCCACCGGCGCGCAGATCCCCGTTTGGATCGCCGACTACGTCCTCGCGAGCTACGGCACCGGCGCGATCATGGCCGTGCCCGCGCACGACGAGCGCGACTTCGCCTTCGCCCAGAAGTTCGACCTCCCCATCCCGCAGGTCATCGCCCCGGCCGACGGCTCGGCCGTGGAGTTGCCGTTCTGCGACAAGGGTGGCGAGGTGAAGCTCATCAACTCCGGCGAGTGCAACGGCCTCACGCCCGCGCAGGCCAAGGAGAAACTCGACGCCCGCTTCGGCGCCGAAAAGCGCGGCAAGGGCACCGTGCAGTTCAAGCTCCGCGACTGGCTCTTCTCCCGCCAACGCTACTGGGGCGAGCCCTTCCCGATCGTCTGGGTGAGCGAGGCCGACTACCGCGCTACGGAAACCGCCGCGCGCGAAGGTAGGTCGGGCTTCACGCCCGACTCTCTTCCGCTCCCCGCCGAGCCCGTCACCTGCGTCATCAACGGCGAAACGCGCTATGCGCTCCCGTTGCCCGAGAGCGCGCTCCCGCTCCAGCTCCCGACCGTGACGAGCTATCAGCCCACCGGCACCGGCGAGAGCCCACTCGCCGGCATTCCCGACTGGATCGAGATCTGGTACCAGCCCGCCACCGGCGCCAGCGTGCCCGCCACCCAGGCCAAGCCCGGCGCCGACTGGGTCCGCGGTCGCCGCGAATCCAATACCATGCCACAGTGGGCCGGTTCCTGCTGGTACTACCTGCGTTACACCGATCCGCAGCAGGCCACCGCCCTCGCCTCACCCGAGGCGCTCAACTACTGGGGCGTGCCCGACCTCTATGTCGGTGGCGCCGAGCACGCCGTGCTCCATCTCCTGTACGCGCGTTTTTGGCACAAAGTCCTCTTCGACATCGGCGCCGTGCCGACCAACGAACCCTTCAAGCGCCTCTTCCACCAGGGCATCATCCTCGGCGAGGACGGCGAGAAGATGTCCAAGAGCCGCGGCAACGTCGCCAACCCCGACGACATCATCGCCAGCTACGGCACCGACACCCTCCGCCTCTACCTCATGTTCCTCGGTCCGCTCGAGGCCATGAAGCCGTGGAGCCCGAAGAACATCGAGGGCGTGCACCGCTTCCTCCGCGGCGTCTGGCGCGAAGTCGTCGGTGAGGACGGCAACCTGAACGCCAAGATCGTCGCCGGCCCCGAAGCCGACGCCGAGACGGCGAAACTTCTCCACGCGACGATCAAGAAGGTCACCGAGGACATCGAGGGACTGCGCTACAACACCGCGATCCCGCAGATGATGATCCTGCGCAACCAGCTCCAGAAAGCGGCGACGGTGTCGCGCGAGACGATCAAGACGTTCCTGCAGCTCCTCCAGCCCTTCGCCCCGCACCTCGCGCACGAGCTCTGGGCGCGTCTCGGCGAGACCGCCCCGCTCGGCACCGCCCCGTGGCCTGTCGCCGACGAGTCGAAGCTCGTCTCCGACACCATGAAGGTCGTGGTGCAGGTGAACGGCAAACTCCGCGGCGAGCTCATCCTCCCGAAGAGCGCCGACCAGGCCGCCGCCGAGAAGGCCGCCCTCGAGCTCCCGAAGGTGCAGGAATTCACGACCGGCAAGACGATCCGCAAAGTGATCTTCGTCCCCGGCCGCATCCTCAACCTCGTCGTCGGCTGACGCCGCTGACGCGGCAGTAGCGAGGAGCGAGCATCGAGTAGCGAGTAGGGGCGCTGCATCCCAGCGCCCGCCCGCTTTCCCCTTCCCCACGGCCCGGCCTCACCGCCGGGCCGTTTTGCGTCGGGTCGGTTCCTTTCCGATCATGGTTTATACGGAGTTTAGCGAGTTTATCGCTTCCTTGTAATTTCCCTAATTTCACTATAACTCCACGTTCGTGGATCCGATCACCAACCCATTTGCCCCAGGAGCGGGCACACAACCTCCGGAGCTAGCCGGTCGCGACGAGCTTCGCGAAAGCATCCGGATCACCACCGAGCGCATCCGCCGCGGCTTGCCTGCAAAGAGCGTTTTGATGGTCGGGCTGCGCGGTGTCGGCAAAACGGTGCTGCTTGATCGCATGCGCGACGACGCAGAAGCGGCGGGCATCCACACCATGAGAATCGAAGCACCTGAGCGGCGTTCTCTTCCGGCTCTCTTGGCTCCCCAGCTTCGACAGTCTCTCCTTCGCCTCTCACGTACAGAAAAAGCCTACGACCTCGCCAAACGCGCACTCCAAGGTCTCGCCGGCTTCGCTAAGGCGCTCAAAGTCACCTACAATGATATTGAGGTAGGCATCGACTTCGCGCCCGAACCCGGGCTCGCCGACAACGGCGACCTCGAACACGATCTGCAAGCACTGTTCGAGGCTGCCGGCGAAGCCGGCAAGGCCGCCGACACCGCGTTGATCCTCTTCATCGACGAACTCCAGTACGTTGAGGAGCAACAGCTCGCTTCACTGATCACCGCGCTTCACCGCTGTGCACAGCGAGGCCTTCCTCTTACAGTAGTCGGCGCCGGATTGCCCCAACTGCGCGGGCGCATGGGCCGCGCGAAGTCCTACGCCGAGCGTTTGTTCGACTTTCCAGAAATCGGCCCGCTTTCGCCCGAGAACGCAAAAGCGGCCATCGCCAAGCCAGCCGCCCATCGAGGAGTCGAAATCGCGGAAGATGCTCTTGAGCTCATCGTACAGCAGACCCGCGGCTACCCCTACTTTCTTCAAGAGTGGGGAAAGCACGCCTGGGATACAGCGGCGCAATCGCCCATAACCCGCACAGACGTCCAGACCGCCACACTGAGCGTCATCGCCGCCTTGGATGAGAGCTTTTTCCGTGTTCGCTTCGATCGGTTGACGCCCGTGGAGAAACTATACCTGCGCGCCATGGCCGAACTCGGCGCAGGACCGCATCGATCCGGGGACATAGCCAAGATACTGCACCGTAAGGTGACAGCCCTCGGCCCAACCAGGAATCAACTGATCTCGAAAGGCATGATCTGGAGCCCCAATCACGGCGACACCGCCTTCACCGTCCCGCTCTTCGACGAGTTTATGCGCCGCATCATGCCCGGTGATGACTGGAGGATTGATACGAACGTCCTTTAGCCGAAAAGCGAAAATGCCCACCATGCGATAGGCCGATTTTGCCAACCTCCTCCAAAGCGTCCGCGAGTTCAAAGGCGCGCAGCGACTCCGGTGGCTTTCTCCCGCCGAGATGCTCCGCGAGGAATTCCTCGGCCCGATGGAGCTCACGCCCTATCGCCACGCCAAGGACATCGGCATGCCGCTCACGCGCATCACCGCGATCCTCGCCGGCAAGCGAGCCATCACTCCCGACACCGGCCTGCGCCTCGACCGTTACTTCGGGCTCTCCGAAGGCTGGTGGCTCCGTCTCCAGACCGAGTGCGACATCCACGCCGCCCGCCGCACCCTCGCCAGCGAACTCGCCGCCATCACCCCGCGGCAAGCCGCCTGATCAAGCCCCCCACCTTCGCCCGCCATGAGAAAGGCCGATTTCGAAACCTCCGCCAAGGCGTCCGCGAACTGAAAGCCGCGAGCCGGGGCGCGTTGCCGGTCGGCTCCGTCCGCGATCGCCGCTTGGCCGTTCCGTCCGCCGACTACGGCAAGAACGTCGCCGCTCACGACATGGGCTCCATCCGCGCCAGCATCGCCGCCGGACGCAGAACGAAGCGCTCGCCGTAGCCGGTTCTCCCTGTAGGAGCCTGCTTGCAGGCGATTCATAGGGGCGAACCCAACTCGTAGATTCTGCCGAACGGCACAACGAGTGAGCCGCGGCTCGTCGGGGACGAAGCTCCGCGTTCTCCGCGCCTCCGCGTGCCACCACTCCAACGCATTTTCTCACGCGGAGCCGCGGAGCGCGCGGACACCGGATCGCCTGCAAGCAGGCTCCTACCATCGATCCATCCCCGCCCGCAATCAGCGGGCACCGACCACCGGGTCCCGGAGGCTCACCCGCCTCCGGCGCTGGCGATCAGCCCGCAGGACACTTCCACGGCTTCGCCGTTGGCAAAGCCCATCGGTGGTTCCCCACTCTGGAAATCCGACGTTTGTCCCAACCACACCACCTCACCTTTCGATCAAGGCTTGGAACGCACGCGCCAGCCGCCAGCCGAGGAAATAATCGATGGCGACATACTGGTGCAGGATGACAGTCGCCCAGAAGGTGAACTGGAACCCAACCTTGGCCGTCTTGTGTCGGTAGCGCCGTTGGGCGAGGTACGCGCCCGGCCAGCCACCAAGCATCGAGATCGAATGCAGGTTCTTCTCCGAAACCCGCCACGCCTTCGCCCGTTTCCCCTGCCGGTCACTCCACCCGGGAGCGTCCGTAATGGTCGTCGACCTTGATCAGCGCGGTCACGACAAAGGATGGGATCGTCGCCAGGCAGACCCAGCCAAAGAAGCTCAGATAGCCGAGCTGCTCCTGCAGCCAGCCCGACGCCATCCCCGGCAACATCATCCCCAGCGCCATGAAGCCGGTGCAGATCGCGTAATGGGCGGTCTTGTTCGGGCCTTCGGCAAACAGCATCAGGTAGAGCATATACGCGGTGAAGCCGAAGCCGTAGCCAAACTGCTCCACCGCCACCGCCGCGCCGATCGTCGTCAATGCCGCGGGCTGCGTGGCCGCCAAGTAGACATAGACCAGATTCGGCACGTTGAGCGCGAGCACCATCGGCCAGAGCAGCCGCTTCAAACCGTACCGCGACACGATCCAGCCGCCGAACAATCCGCCGGCGAGCAGCGCCCCCACGCCGATGGTGTTGTAGAACAGCCCCACCTGCTTGGTCGTCAGCGCGAGTCCGCCCACCGCACGCGGATCGAGCAGAAACGGCTGCACCAGTTTCGCGAGCTGCGCCTCCGCAAATCGGTACAGCAGCATGAACGCGAGCGCCGTCACGATGCCCGGCTTGCGGAAAAACGCGGCAAACACCGCCCACCATTCCTGCCACCACGCGTGGCCGCGCGGCGCCGGTCCGTCGCCGGCCGGCCGCGGCAGCACGCCGGCGTGCAGCAACCCCACCGCGAACAACCAGCCGCCGAGCAGCCAGAACACCCCGCGCCAGGCGAGCGCCGGCGCGAGCCCCTCCTCCATCCACACCCCGGCGAGCAGGACCAGGCCGCCCTGCCCGGCCAACATCGCCACCCGGAAGAACGTGCTGCGCACGCCGACAAACGCCGCGCGTTGGTGCTCCGGCAGGGCGAGCAGGTAGAAGCCGTCGGCCGCGATGTCGTGCGTCGCCGAGCTGAACGCAATCAGCCAGAACAGCGCCAGCGTCGCCCGGAAATACGCGGGGCCCGGCAGGGCCAGCGCGACCGAGGCCAGCAGCGCCCCCAGCACGAGCTGCGTCGCCACGATCCAGGTACGCTTGCGGCCGAGCAGCTCCACCAGCGGCGACCAGAGCGGCTTGATCACCCACGGCAGGTAGAGCCAGCCCGTATAGAGCGCGATGTCGGTGTTGGAGACACCGAGGTTCTTGTAGACCACCACCGAGAGCGTCGCCGCCGCCGCGTTCGGCAGCCCCTGTGTGAAGTACAGCGAAGGGATCCAGCTCCAGGCGCGCGCGGCACTCGGTTGTTCTCGTTCCATGGCTTCGGGCCGACGGTGGAGCGCTCCGGCCCGGAACGCCACCCTCAACCGCCGCGCCGACCCATGCTCCGGCCGGATCCCCCTTTTGGTTACACCGTCCCGCCACCCGTGGTCAGCTTCAAGCCGACGATCGCCACGATGAGCAGAACCAGGAAGAACCCTTGGGCGAAGGTCATCGGCTCGCCGCCGAACCCCACCGCGACGACCGCCGTGCCGGCCGCGCCGATCCCCACCCACACCGCATACGCGGTAGCGAGGGGAAGCGTCCGCGCCGCGAGCGAGAGCAGGAACATGCTCGCCGCGAGCGCGGTGGCGAAGAACACCGTCGGCCAGAGGCGGGTGAACCCCGCGGTGGCCTTCAGGCTCGAGGCCCAGCAGACCTCCAACAGGCCGGCGACAATCAACAGAAACCAGGCATTCATTCGGGAAGATTCCGCGCGCCGCACGGCGAACCGGGGGAACGGCGTTTCCGCCCCGCATCGCATCACGGCGCCGGAGGGCGCAGCGTCGCGGTCGCCCCACGGACTGTCAACGAGCGGCGTGCTCCCCCGGTCCCCGCAGCTTTTCCTTGTGCACGGCAACGCCGGCGGTAGAGGTGACGTCGCGTTTCCTCGCGCAACGCGTGCCTGACGCCGGCATAGCACAGTGGTAGTGCAACGGTTTTGTAAACCGTAGGTCGTCGGTTCGAATCCGACTGCCGGCTCCAGGGAAACCCCGCGGACATCGCGATCTTTCCGCCTCCGGCTGGCCCGTTTCCCCGGACAAAAAGTTGCCGAAAATTCCGCTTGAGCCGCGAAAGTCGCACCCTACCGTCGGCCACCTCGTTCCGACGAGCACTGCCCGATGGTGTAATGGTAGCACAGCAGATTCTGAATCTGTTTGTCTAGGTTCGATCCCTAGTCGGGCAGCCACTTCCGGCCCAAGAACGCCGTGCGTTCTTGGGCCTTTTTGCGCCCCTCCCCGCGTTTGCGCTCGGTGCGGTTCCCCGCATAGCCATCGCGATGAAACCGCATCTCTCGCGTTGTGTTCTCCTCTGCCTGGGTTGGTTCGCCTTCGTCGCGACCGGCCACGCAGCCGATGAAACCGGCCTGCGCTTGGAGGCGTTCCCGTATCCCGCGCCGGAACAGCTCTTCCGCTTCGAAAGCCAGCAACAACCGCTGGAGATGGTCTACCTCGACTACCAACCCGCCGGCGCGCCGCGCGGAACGGTGGTGCTGCTCCACGGCAAAAACTTCTCGAGCTCGTATTTCGGGGAAACGGCCGAGGCCCTGCGCCACGCGGGCTACCGCGTGATCGCGCCCGACCAGATCGGCTTCGGGAAGGCGACGAAGCCGGCCCACTACCAGTTCACCCTCCACCAACTCGCGCATAACACCCGGGCCCTGCTTGCCTCGCTCGGCGTGCGTCGGGCGCACATCCTGGGCCATTCGATGGGCGGCATGCTCGCCACACGTTACGCCCTGCTGTTCCCCGACGAGACCGCCTCACTCGTGCTGGTGAACCCCATCGGGCTCGAGGACTGGCAGGCGTTGGGCGTGCCCTACACGACCGTCGACGACAACTATCGCCAAGAGCTCGCCAAGACGCCCGAGCAGATCCGCACCTACCAGCTCGAGTCCTACTACGACGGCCGTTGGCGCCCGGCCTACGATCCGTGGGTGGAACAACTCGCCTCCTTCAGCCGCAGCCCCGCCTACCCGCGCATGGCCTGGATCCAGGCGCTCACGAGCGATATGGTCTTCACCCAGCCTGTGGTGCACGAGTTCGACCAGCTCACGGTTCCCACGCTGTTGATCATCGGCCAACGCGACCGCACCGCCATCGGCAAGGCCGCGGCCCCGGCCGCGCTCCGCCGCCGGCTCGGCGACTACCCCGCGCTCGGGCGCGCCGCCCGTGCGGCGATCCGCGGCTCACAACTGGTCGAACTCGACGACGTCGGCCACCTGCCGCACATCGAGGCGTTCGACCGTTTCCTGCCCCCGCTGCGACGCTTTCTCGACGCGCAACCCGCGGGCGGCTGAGTCCCGGTGCGGGCGCCGGCCCTCAGCCGGCCGCGCTGTTCCGCCGGGCGCCGCGCACCGCGAGGTAGATCAGCGGCCACGTGAGCAACGGCACGGCCAGGCTCAACCCGGCGGCCCACCATGCGCTGTGCACGGCGCTCGCTCCGATCGCGGCGTACGCGAAGCCGGTCGGCACACAGCCGACCGCCAACGCCGGAAAGAACAACCGTGCCGGTAGACCAACTACGCCGGCCAGGCACGCGGTCGCCTCCTGCACGACCGGCACCGAACGCGTCGCGGCGATCACCAGCGGACCATTGCGCCGCATCGCGTCCGCGACGCGCGCCAGTCCCTGTTCGCCGGCGATGCGTCGCGCCCAGGCCAGTCCCCAGCGCCGGCACACCCAGTAGGCGATCGATCCCGACAAGAACACCCCGAGCGTCGCCACGCCGCCGCCCCACCACGGCCCGAGCGCCAACCCCAGCGCGCTCATGACCAACGTGGAGGGGATCGGCAGGAAGCAGTCGCCGGCCAACAACCCGAGCCCGAGCGCCGCGACCAGCGGCCGCGCCATCCCGGCCAGACTCGTGCCGGCGAGCACCCCGGCCGCCCAAGGCTCGAGGAACGGCCCCACGGCCAGCCAGGGCAGCACCGGCACGAGCACCACGGCGACGATCAACAACCAGGCACCGGTATTGGGTTTCGGCACCCTGCCACCGTGGCCGGCGAGACCGGGACCGGTCAAGACGACGGGCCGCGGAAGGCGAATTTATGCCCCGGCGGGGCGGGCTCCCGCGCCGCTACTACCGACGCACGGCCGCGGCCCACGCGTTGCCAGCGGCCATTCGGGCGGCCATGGGTTCGCCATGGCCGAACCCATCGTCCCCAAGCGTTCCCCGTTCGGCGTCGCCGTCGACGCCATCCTTTGTCTCGCCGCCTTCGCGCTGTTCTTCTGGCTGGCGACGACCCACGTCCCTTCCGAGAACCCGCTGCAGATCACGCTCTGGTCGGGCTACGCCGCCGCCTGCATGACGGGTGTTTTCTGGATCGCCTGGCAGATGCTCAAGGCCGTCTACCGCCACCAGCGGGCCGAGGTGCGTGTCGACCGCTGAGCCACGCCGGCCCGGCACGCCCGCTCAGCCGCCATAGGTCTGACGCCAGTCGAAGGCCTCCTGCTTCGCCTTCCGTTTCTCGATGCGGCTGCCGACCAGCAGCGAGACCTCGAACAACGCCCACAGCGGCGCCGCGACGAGGGTCTGGGTGATCGGGTCCGGGGTCGGCGTGATGACCGCCGCCGCCACGAAGCACAGCACGACCACCAACCGGCGCGAGCGGCGGAAGGTGGCGACCTCCACGATTCCCAGGTAGGTGAGAGCGACCACGAGCAGGGGAAATTCGAATACGGAACCCATGCCGACCACCAGCCAGGTCATGAGGCTGTAGTACGACCCGACCGTCCAGATCATCTGGTAGCCCATCCATCGGTTCGCCTCGATCGCGACCTTGATCGAGGCGGGGACCAGCAGCAGGAAACTGAAGGCCGCGCCGGCCAGAAACAGGAACATCGCCGCCAGCACCCCGGGCACGACGACCCGCTTCTCCTTCGGCGAAAGCGCCGGGCCGACGAACTGCCCGAGGAAAAACAACAAGAACGGCGCCGCCGCCACCAGGGCCGGCGTCACGCAGATCTGCAGCATCACCCCATAGATCTCCATCGGCGTGTCGGTGCGCAGTTGGAGGGTCAATCCCGGGTACTCCGCCAGCGCCCGGGTCCAGGGCCACTCCAGAAAGGCGCGCACCTCCGTGAGGAAGATGCCGGAGACGACCGCGAACAACACCGCGACGATCGCGCACTTGACCAACGTCCAGCGCAGCTCCTCCAGATGTTCGAGAAAACCCATCGCCTTCTCCCCGCGCCCGAGGGGCGCGGTGGCGTCGGTGGAGAGGTCGTCGGCGGCCGGTGGCGGAGCGAAGGGCACGGAGAGAAGCTCAGCGGTGGGCGCCCGGGGGCGTCAAGCCGCGGGCGAAGGCGGCGCGGCGAGCGCCTGCTGCAGCGCGTGCCAGGCGAGCGTCACACACTTCACCCGCTGGGGAAACTGCGCCGCCCCCTGCAGCGCCTGAAGATCCCCGAGCGATTCCAGTTGCTCGGCGGTCAGGGCGGTGCCGGTGAACAACCGGTGCACCTGTCCGGCCGTGGCCAGCGCGTCGGCAACCGGGCGGCCGCGGACCTTCGTGGTCAGGAGCGAGGCGGAGGCCTGGCTCAACGCGCAGCCCTGCCCGGTGAACGTCGCGTCCTCGATCCGCCCGTCCGGCGCGAGGCGCAGGTGGACCTCGATCTCGTCGCCGCAGGTGGGGTTCTCGGCGCGCGCGCCGTGGGTAGCCCCCGCACACGGCCCGTGGTGGCGCGGGTGCCGCGCGTGCTCGAGAATGATTTCCTGATAGAGGTCGCTCAGCTCCACGGCCCGACAGTGGGTCCAATTCCCGCCGCGCGCAACCTGCGAGGCCGGAGGAAGCCGGGCCGAAAGACCACCATTTTCCCCGGAATGGCCCATAGAAATGAGCCGCGCCCCGCCTTCCGCCGCCCGTCGAGAACGTCCGCTACTTCCCGCCCCGCCGGCGCCGCCGCGCGGCCTACCTGACATTGACACTACAACAACGCCGGGGAATAAACGCGCCGCTTCCCTCCTTGGTCCCGGTCACCCCACACCACCGGCGCCGTCTGTCGTTTCCCTGAACCTCATCATAGCGATGCCTGCGAAATCCAAAACCAAGAAACCGGCCGCGAAGAAAACGTCCCCCGTCAGGAAACCCGCCCCTGCCAAAAAGCCGAAATACGTCTACCTGTTCGGCGCCGGCAAAGCCGACGGCGACGGCACCCTGCGCGGCCTGCTCGGCGGCAAGGGCGCCAACCTCGCCGAGATGACCCGCATCGGGCTGCCCGTCCCCCCCGGCTTCACGGTCACCACCGAAGTCTGCACCTACTACTACGCCAACAAACGCACCTACCCGAAGGAACTGCAGGCCCAGATGGAGGCCGGCATGGCCAACATGGAGCGGGTCATGGGCAAGAAATTCGGCGACACCGCCGCCATGCCCCTCCTCGTTTCCGTCCGCTCCGGGGCGCGCGACTCGATGCCGGGAATGATGGATACGATCCTCAACCTCGGCCTCAACGACCAGACCGTGCTCGCCCTCGAGAAGGCCACCGGCAATCCCCGCTTCGCCTGGGACTGCTACCGCCGTTTCATCCAGATGTACGGCGATGTCGTGCTCGGCGTGCAGAAGCGTGAGAACGAGGACCACGAGCCCTTCGAGACCGTCATCCATGGCCTGAAGGTCGAGCGCTACCACGCCGACATCGAAGACTCGAAGCTCACCGCCGCCGACCAGCAGGAGCTCGTCGCGCGCTTCAAGGCCCTCGTGAAGGAGCGCACCGGCAAGGCCTTCCCGAACGATCCCTGGGAACAGCTCCGCGGCGCCGCCGGCGCCGGGTTCGGCTCCTGGATGAACGACCGCGCCATCGTGTATCGCCGCAAGTACAACATCCCCACCGAATGGGGCACCGCCGTGAACGTGCAGGCGATGGTCTTCGGCAACACCGGCGACAACTCCGGCTCCGGCGTCGCCTTCACCCGCAACCCCGCCAACGGCACCAACGAGTTCTA
>JAEZSJ010000107.1 GCA_023443985.1 Verrucomicrobiota bacterium
ATGAACGACAGCGTCATGAACGGCGCCGCCAACGTGCTGCCGAGCCGTTTCGCCGCCGCATCGATCTCCGTGTAGGCGGCCGCGACCGCCCGACCCTCGCCTTCGGCCATGAGTCCCGCGATCGGCAGCGGCAGCACCCGCGCCGCGCCGCCACCCACCGCCGCCAATCCGCCCTTGTGGCCGATCACCAGGTTCACCGCCGCGGCGAGCGACTCGTCGTCCACCCCGACCGCCACGATGTTGTGCGAGTCGTGCGCGACCGAGGAGGCCAACGCCCCCTCGCGCAGTCCGAAGCCCCGGATGAAACCCACCGCCACCGGCGCCCGCGCCGCATAACGGTTCACCACCGCGATCTTCAGCAGATCGCGGCCCGGGTCGGCCACCGCCACTCCGTCCGCGATCTTCGGTTTCACCGTGCGCCAACGCGTGATGAGCTGTCCGTCGAGCGCCTCGATGACGTTCAACTTTCCCTCCTCGCCTGCCATCCGGAACTCCGCCGGGCGCCGCGCCTTCGCACGGAACGCGTTCACCACTTTCGGCACCTGGCGCGGCAGCAGCGAACGTCCGTCACGCGCCACCAGTTCGCCGTCGAGGTACGTCCGCCGCACGCGAAGATCCTCCCAACCCTCGAAGACAATGAAGTCCGCCGGATCGCCCGGCTGCAGCAGTCCGACGTCCAACCCGTAGTGCCGCACTGGATTGAGGCTCGCGCAGGCCAACGCGGCGAGCCGCTCCGCGCCGGCCGCGAGCGCACGGCGCACATGCTCGTCGAGATGGCGCCGGAGCAGCAGATCCGGATGCAGGTCGTCGCAGCAGAACATGCACTGCTCCGGGTGCGTGCGCACGAGCGGCGCCAGCGCGGCGAAGTTCCGCGCCGCCGAGCCCTCGCGAATCAGGATCTTCATGCCGGCGGCGAGCTTGTCCTTCGCCTCGGCGAGCGTGAAACACTCGTGGTCGGTCGAGATGCCCGCGGCCGCATAGGCGCGCGCCTGCGCCCCGCGCAGACCCGGGGCGTGGCCGTCGACCACCTTCCCCTGGCGCCTCGCCGCGGCGATCTTCGCGAGCAACTCCGGGTCGCCGCCGAGCACACCGGGGTAGTTCATCACCTCGCTGAGGTAACGAACTTCTCGCGACGCGAGCAGCTTTGCGACGGCCTGCGCATCGAGCGCTGCGCCGGCCGTCTCGCGATCGGTCGCCGGCACGCACGACGGCGCGCCGAAGTTGAACTTCAGCGGCGACCGCCGCGCATCGGCGATCATGTGGCGCACCCCAGCCACGCCGAGCACGTTGGCGATCTCGTGCGGATCGGAGACCGTCGCGACCGTGCCGTGCACCACCGCCAGCCGCGCGAACTCGCTCGGCGGCAGCAGCGAGCTCTCGATGTGGATGTGGGCATCCACGAAGCCCGGGGCGATCTGCCGCGCATACCGCCGGCCCGGGGTGGGCACGATGCGAACGATGCGGCCGTCGGCCCATTCGACCCGACCGGGGAAGAGGCGTCGTGCGACCAGATCGACGACGTTGCCGGAGATGGAGTTCATGCAACGAGGGGGGAAACATGCGGCGCCGCTCACGGCTTCCTTTTCGGCGGAGGCGGCGGTGGTTTGAGCGCGATGAGCCGGTCCTGCCATTTCGCGGCGCGCCCGGGCAGACCGGCCTTGAGCGCCACGCCGACAGCCTCTTCAAGCAGCGGGATCTCGCCGACCGGCGGCGGCTGCGCCAGCGCCTTGTCGTAGAGCGCGAGCGCCTTCGGCGTCTCGCCCCACTCGGCCAACAGCCTCGCCGCCGAACGCACCGCCCCGAGGTCGCGCACCGCGTAGCTCGGCAGGAGCTCGAGAAACGCGAGGGCGCCCACCGCGGACTCCGGCCCCTCCACCGCGTGCGCGAGCTGCGCCACCGAGACGCCCAATGGCACGGTCGGCGATTCCCGGAACGCCGCACGCACCATCCGCAGCGCCTCCTCGCCCCGCCCGGCCTGCATCTCCATCTGCGCCTGCCGCAGGACGACATACATCCGCTGTTCCGGCGCGAGAGCGGCGCGCGCGGCGAACTGCTCCGCCTGGCCGCGCGCGAACGGCCGATAGAGCGGATCTCCCAACGCCACGCCCTGCCAGCTCAGCCCCGGGAGCGCATGGTACGCCGCCGCGCCGAAGGTCTCCCCCCGCAGCAACGCCGCCGCGAGCAGATCGAGGTGGTGTGTGAGCCCGAGGTAGGGCTCGAAGACGTTTCCCACGGTCGCGGTCACGCCGCGTGCGACAAACGGTCCGCACCAGAACCGCGAGTCGGTCCGGAGAGTCTGCGCCGAATAGCTGTGGATGTGCGCCGCCACCGCGCCCGGCGGGAACCGAAAGCCCGGCACAGTGAACGGTCCGTCGACATTCCACGAATACCAGCCGAAATAGAGCACCGGCGCATCGAAGCGCGCCAGCGGGGGGAAGGTCGTCCGCACCCGGTCGGTGTCCGTCTCGAACCCCGCCTCGGCGAGTTGCCGCGCGACCGCCTCCAGCCAGCGGTCGCCTTCCGCGTGGGGTCCCCCGAAGTCCAGGTAGGCGCGGCCCGCCAGACCGTCGCGTTCGCCCGCCAACGCCCCGTCGATCAGCGTCCGCACCGAGGCCGCGGTCGGACCATCGAGGCGTGCGACACGCACCACCATCTCCCCGAGCGGACCGCCCCCCGCGGGCACGCCGCAGAGCGGATTGCGCACCCAGCCCGCCACCGGGGTGTCCGCCATGGCGAGCAACGCCAGCTCGCCGTCCACCGCCGCCCGGTTGCTGGCCAGGTCGCCCTGCGGGGCGCCCGGGCCCGACGGCGCCTTCCACGCCGGGTTCGCGTCGATGCGCAACGGCACCCCGCGCACGAGCACCAGATAACTCATCCGGTGGCGGTCGATCACCGCCTTGCGCCGCCCGAACTGATCCACGAGGTCCGACCGCATCGCCTCGATCCAACCGCGGCGCGCGAGTTCCGCGAAGAGCGGATTGAACAGCGTATCGACAAACTCCGGCCAGCCGATCGTTTCGGCGACCCGCAGCCGCAGCGCCACGAGGTTCTCCTCCGGAATGCCCCGCGCCGCCATGTAGTGGCGGGCGAGCGGCAGCGACTCGGGGTCGTTCGCGTTCGCCACCACGACCACCCGTTCCGCCTCCGGCTCATCCGGGGCCGGCAGACCGAGCAGCGCCGGCGCGGCCAAGCCACCGACCAGCCGGAGCAACTGCCGAAATTTCGCCAATGGCATCACAACGCGAGCATCGCCACTCCCGCCCGCCGGGCAAGACACCACATGCCCCCGGCGCCGAAGCTCGGTCCCTCGCGCCGCGTCCGCGCCCCACTGGAGCGGGTGGTCCTAGAGATAGGCCTCGTCCGCCGCGGCGCGGAGCTTGTCGAGCCGCCGCCGCTCGTTCGCGAGCCGTTGCTGGAGCCCGCCGAGGCGCGCCTCGAGGAGGTTCACCACCCCGCGGGCCTCGGCCACCCGTTCCTGCTGGCGTCGTTGCAGAGCGGCGACCGCGGCCTGGGCCTGCTCGGCCCGGCTGGCGGCGCGGCCGCGGTTCAAGGCCGGCGTGCCGATGCCGATGCCGATCAGGATCGCGCCGAACATCAGGAAGGTGAGGCGTTGGTTGTCGGTGAACAGCGCGACCCAGAAACAGGCGACGCCCAAGCCGTTGGCCGCGAGGGAGGCGCCGATCCGCACCACGTCGCGGTCGATGCGCGCGCGCCACTCCTGGCGGTTCTCCGTCTCGCTGCGCGACACCTGCGTGCGGGCGCCTTCGAGCTCCTTGAGGAGTTCGTCTCGGTCCCGCTCCATGGTCTTGAGCGCCCCCGCACAGCGATCGATCTCCGCACCGATCTCCCCGGCGCGCTCCTCCCACAGCCGCGACACTTTCTCCCGCGTCGCACCGTCCGCGGGATCGTCCAGGCCTTCGGCAAACTTCTCGAGGAGCGGTCGCACGCCGTCGACCAGCCGGAGGTTGTCGGCCGGCGTGGGCTCGAACGCGCTGCTGTGGGCGCGGGCGAACTGCGCGAGCAGCGCGCCTTCCTCGGGGCCGAAGCAGGCGTCCAGTGCGGCCGGCGAGAAATGGCGGAACACCACAAGGCGGGCGGCACGCTGGCGATCGTCCTCGGTGGGGAAATGTTGCGCGATCTCGTCGAGCAGGGCCGCCGTGTCCGCGGCGCGCCGCGCGAGTTCCGGATTGCGGCCGCCAAGCTGCTCGAGCACGAGACGGGCGACCGCGCCGGGCAACGACAGCCCGCCGGAACGAAGACTGCCAAAGATCGGCACGACCGAGCCGGTTTCGAGCAGGGCGGCGGCGGCGCCCACCCCGTCCTCGCCCAGCACGAGGCGCAGCCCCTCCGGGGTCGCAAAGCCGAGTCCGGCGATCGCGAGCAGCACCTCCGCCGGCCTGCCCGTGCACCGGCCGATCGCCGCCCCGAGATCATCCAGCGGAGTCGCCCGGTGGCGTAGCAACTCGAGCATCGCCCCGGGCAGGCCTTCGCCGATCGCGTGGCAGGCCTTCGCCTCCGCGGCCCGGCGCGCGAACGATGCAAGCAGTTCGACGCTCTCCGCCTCGCTCAGCGGCGGAATCTCGATGGGCAGGAAGCGCATCGGCAACGCGTTCCACGCCACCGGTTCGAGCGCCACGCCCAGCGGCCGCTCCCCGATCAGGATCAGCACGTAGTCGAGGTGGCTGCGCACCTCGTCCAACCGAGGCAGAAACACCTCCGCCAGCCACAGCACGACTCCCGCGGGCATCAGGTCGAAGTCGTCGAGCACGATCGCGAGCCGCTGGAATTTCGGACGGATGAATCCCTTGCGCTCCACCCCGCTGTCATAGCTCTCGTGGAAGAGCGCATTCAGCAGGGCCCGCGCCGATGAGTCGTCGAGCCGCGCGGCCGGGTCTTGGGTGAACCGCGCGACCGCCGCCGACAACATGTGGCCGCCGATCGGGAGCTTCGCGGCGAACGCCCGGAGCAGGCCCGCGCCGTCGACCCCGGGCACGATCGTCGGTTTCACCGAGGCGATCGGCCGACCGGCGCGCCCGAGCTGCACGAGCGCCTCTTCAACAAATCGGCTCTTCCCCGATCCGGGGGCGCCGCTCACGCCCACGATCCGCGCCGCCGCCCGGGGATCGTCCGAGATCGCCGAGATGAACTGGTCGAGCTGCGCCGCCCGGCCGACGAAACGGGCGATCAGCCGCCCGGGCGACACCTCCGCACCCCAGTTCTTCCCGCGCAGGCGAGCCGTGCGGGCGTGGTGGATCGGTGTTTTCGCTTCGGCACTCACTTTCGATGGGGACGCGTTGCGGGAGATCTGTTCATCGGCCAGTTTCGAATGCACCGAAACGGAAACTCCCGGCCCGCTCCGCCGAGCGTGGTTCGGCGCCGCGCGTTTTCCCGTTTTCCCGGCTCCGGAAACGTCGCGGCGGGCCGATTAATCCGACTGGTGGGTCTGCGCACCGGAACGAGATCGCGCCAGTGCGCAGACCCAGCCAACTCCCGCGCAACGGAACCCCGAAATCCGCTCGCCCATGAATCCATATCTTATGCTTGTGGGGCTGGGTGGCGCCGCGCTCGTCGTCGGTGCCGCTCCGCCCGATCCGCCGGCACGCGCCGATGAATCCCGCATCGAAGCGCTGCTGGCCGAGATGACTCTCGAGGAAAAGATCTCGCTGCTGGCCGGCGACTCCAGCGACTTCAACGCCGTCGGTCTGCCGCGCCTCGGCATCCCGCCGATCCCGATGAGCGACGGCCCCGCCGGCGTGCGCACCGGCCGGGCCACCGCGTTCCCGGCCCCGGTCAATCTCGCCGCCTCCTGGGATGTCGCGCTTGCCGCCCGTTTCGGCGAGACCCTCGCCGAGGAGACCCTCGCCAAAGGCCGGGCGTGCATCCTCGGCCCCTGCGTGGGGATCCATCGGTTTCCGCTCAACGGCCGGAACTTTGAGAGCTTCGGCGAGGACCCGTGGTTGAGCTCCCGGATCGCGGTCGACGTGATCCGCGGCATCCAGCGCCTCGGCGTGATCGCGATGGTGAAACATTTCGCCGTCAACGACCAGGAGTGGGAGCGGCGCGAGGTCAATGCCCTCGTCGACGAACGCACCCTGCGCGAGATCCACCTGCCCCCCTTCGAGGCGGCGGTCGTCGAAGCCGACGTCTGGTCCGTCATGACCTCCTACAACCGGATCAACGGCCCGCACGCCAGCCAGTGCGCCCCCCTGATCCAGGACATCCTCAAGGGCGACTGGGGCTTTCGTGGCCTGGTCGTCTCCGACTGGGAGTCCGTCTACAGCGATGCCGGCGCGGCCAACGCCGGGCTCGACCTCGAGATGCCCTCGGCGCTCTGGTTCGGCGAGCCGCTGGCTGCCGCGGTGCGCGACGGGCGGGTCGCCGAGGAGGTGATCAACGACAAGATCCGCCGGCACCTGCGGGTCCGCCTCGAGGCCGGTCTGTTCGATCGGCCGCCGCCCGCCCCGGACGAAGCGGTGGTGCGCAGCGAACCGCATCGCGCCCTCGCCCAAGAGATCGCCACGAAGGGCATCGTGCTGCTCAAGAACGACGGCCTGCTGCCGCTTGCGCCGGAATCGCTGCGGCGGGTGGCGTTGATCGGTCCCGCCATGAACCACGCCCGCACCGGTGGCGGCGGCAGTTCGCTGGTCCTTCCCTGGCGGGTGGTGACTCCGCTCGAGGCCATCACCGGCCTGCTCGGCGGGGCCGTGGAAGTGTGCTTCGAGGAAGGTGTATCCATGGATCTTTACCAGCCCGCCCCCATCCCCGCCGGGTGCTTCCGCACGCCCGTGGGCG
>JAEZSJ010000157.1 GCA_023443985.1 Verrucomicrobiota bacterium
CCACGCCCGGCCGACGGCACGGCTGCCCGAGCGCCCCGGCGCCGCACCATGCCCACGCGCCGCCCCGCGGGCGCTCACTTCGCGCCGCCCGAGAACGCCGCGGCCGCCGTCACCCGCCAATCCGTGCAGCCGGCGGGCACCTGGACCACGACCGAGGCGATGCCGGCTTCGGCACGTACCGTCGCCGGGCCGACGATGCCGGCGCCACCGTTGACCGTGAAGGTGACTTCATCCTCGGCGGCGACGCAGAGCGTGCCCTCGGCATCGACCACGCGGGCGTGCACGGCGACGACATCGGCTTCACCCGCAGCCGGCACGATGCCGAGCGTGTCGATCTCGGTCTCGAGACGCGCCGGCGCCTGCGCCGTGCGGACCACGTGCCGCGCAGCTTCCACGCCGTCGAGGTAGCCGACCGCCACCAGCGTCCCCGGCTCGAAGCGGGCCAGGTCAAATACGAATGGTGGATACGGCAGGTGCTGCGTGGCCCACATCACATCCGCCTTCCTCCGGCCGAGGGTGCGACCGTTCTGCGAGAGCTCCACCTCGGCACAGTTGCTGAAGACCAGGACCCGCAGGTCGGAGGCCTCCGTCCAGTGCGACGCGATGAACACCACCGGGCCCCCCGTCCAGCCCGCGCCGCCCTCGGCCGGGCTGCGTTGGCTGCGGTAGAAATGGTAGGAGAACTTCGGCAGCCGGAAGACGTCCATCACGCCGCAGGCCGCGCGCTGCGGATGGTAGCCGCGCGCGTAGTCGAAGACGGTCCATTGCCCGTCGAGCACCGCGGGCGAGGCGAGCGTGTCGTTGAGCGCCACGAGGTGGTTCTGCGCCTGCTGCCGCAACGCGCGCTCGCCCTCCCCGCGCAGATGGCGGCTGTTCGCCCAGGCCGCCAGAACCCCCGCGCCGGTGGTCTGGTCGAAGCCCTCGTTCGCCGCGTAGAATTCCCAGTCGCCGTACTCGGCGACCACGAGCGCCTTGTCGGCGTTGCGCCACGAGTGGATCTGTCCGTGCTGGCGCGAGTGGACAAAGACGTCGAACCGGTCGATCCATCCGCAGGTGAACAGCTGGTCCCCGGGATACTCCTCATGGCCGGCGGCGTGCAGCCGCTCCATCAACGCCTCCGGCATCTGCGTCTCGTTGAGCGAGAGCTCCCAGACCACCACGCACGCGTGGTTGCGATCGCGGCGCACAAGCTGCCGGGCGTTCTCCACGCAGGCGGCCTGGAACGCCTCCCCGCCGCAGAACTGCCAGCCGGGGATGGCGTTCATGACCACGATCCCCAGCGCGTCGCATGCGTCCAAGAAATCCGGCGACTGCGGGTAGTGCGAGAGCCGCACGTAGTCGAAGCCGGCCTCCTTGATCCGGCGCGCGTCGCGCCACTGCGCGGCGCGGGGCAGCGCATAGCCCACGCGGGGAAATTCCTGGTGGCGGTTCGTGCCGCGCAGGCGCAGCCGCTCGCCGTTCACGGTGAAGCCGCCGGACCGGCTGAAGCCGAGGCGCCGCACGCCGAAACGCAGCGTGCGCTCGTCGACGATCGCCTCGCCCTCGAGGATCGAGACGACCGCGTCGTGCAACACGGGCGTCGCCGGGCTCCAGAGCGCCGGATTCGTGAGGGTCAGCTCCTGCTCGATGTGCATGGCCGCGCCAGGGGCCAGCTCACGCTCGCCGGACAATGCGGACGACACGATCTGCCCGTCGCGCAACAGATCCACCTGCACGCGGAAACGGCGCGCGCTCGCGCCCGCGTTGCGCACCTGGACCTTGGCCAAGACTGGCGCGGCGGCGGCCGCCGCCGCCAGCGTGCGCAGGAAGATCCCGCCTCCGCCGGCCTCGCCGGCCGAGATCGCCTCGGTGATGTGCAGCGGCGGCAGCTGGCGCAGCTCGACGCCGCGGTAGAGCCCGCCATACCAGCAGAAGTCGAGCTCCCCGTAGGGTTTTCCTGGAGGCACCAGTGCGGTCTCCCGGTTGTCGAGCCGCAGCAGGAGCGTGTGCGCGGCGCCGTCGGCCAGAGCCTCGGTGAGGTCCACCTCGAAGGGAAGATAGCCGCCCGCGTGGCTCGCCACCTCGCGGCCGTCGAGGTGCACCGTCGCGGTGTGCATCGCCGACCCGACGTGGAGCACTTGGCGCGTGCCGGCGCCGGCGGCCGCGGCCCGCAGCTCGCGCCGGTACTCGCAGAGGCCGAACCAGTGTTCGCGTCCGTCGAGGTCGGCGGTGAACGGGCTGTGCGGCAGGGCGACGCGCGTCCAGTTGCCTGCGGGGGCGCCGGGGTCGCAGCGGCGAAACTCCCAGTCGCGGTCGAGCGTGGTGAAGACGGCCATGGAAGGATTCGTGCGGGGGACGTCGTTTCCCGCGCCTAGGCGACGGAGTCGCGTTCAATGAGGCGCACCGGGAGGGTGACGCGGCGGGGCGAGACGGCCTCGCCGCTCGTCATCCGGTCAAGCATGTCGGCCGCCTGCTCGGCCATCTCGCGCAACGGCTCGCCGATCGTGGTGAGCGGCGGGGTCTGCAGGACGGAGATGCCCTCGTTCTCGCCGCCGATCAGCGAGACCTCCTGCGGCACCTTCACGCGCATCGTGTAGGTGAGCATGTGCAGGCACTCCATCGCCTGGAAGCTGGAGCCCGGGGCGTAGATCGCGTCGGCGCCTGAGCGTACCAGCCGTGTCAACACGGCGAGGTGCGAGCTCTCCGGTCCGAAGAGGGAGACGAGGCGGTCGTCGATCGGCGCGCCCGCCTCCTCCATCGCCTTCCGGAAGCCGGCGAGCCGCTCGGCGAAGGGCCGGTGGTTGCCGCCGAAGAATGCGAGCCGCTTCTTGCCGCGCTCGAGGAAGTGCCGCGCCGCGAGCCGGCCCGAGTTGAAATGGTCCGAGCACACCGCGTACTCGCGCGGCGTGCAGTCGAACTTGTCCATGTAGACGACCGGCATCCGCGTCTCGAGTTCGCTCAGCATTTCCTGCAGCGGATGGGCGGCGGTCACCACCACGACGCCGTCGAGGAACATGCCCGGCAGCTGTTCGACCGGGTTCGAGGGCAGGAAGACGCCGATGTTGCGCCGCGAGAACGCGAACGCGAGGTGCGCCGTGAGGGTGGCGGCGTAACCCTCGACGCGGTCGGTGTAGCCGGGCTCGGTGAGGATCGCGATCTGGCGGGCGCGCACCGACACCTGCGGCTTGAGGTTGAGCTCCTTCGCGGCGCGCAGCACGCGCTCGCGCGTCTCGCCCTTCACCTTGTCGCGGTTGTTCAGCACGCGGCTGGCGGTGCCCGGCGAGACGCCGGCGGCGCGGGCCAGATCATAGATCGTGGCGCGTTTGCGCGGCGCGGAGGTGGGCGGGAGGGTCTTGCGGGAGCGAGGGGAGCTGGCGGACATGGGTGGGGAGAGGGTCAGACGCGGCCGCGGCGGGCCTCGAGCGCGGCGCGGATCTCATGGGCGCGTTGGCGGTTGAGCGGATACACGGCCAGCAGGACGAACGCGAGCAACGCCCACGCCGCGGTCGAGAGCGCCAGGATCAGGCGGAGGCGCAGGATCGTCTCGGGCGTCTGCGCGCCGCCGAGCGCGGCGTCGAAGCCGGTCATCTTCAACGAAAGGAACGCGCCGAAGAACGCGGTGGAATAGCCGACCTTCTGGATCCACGAGAAGATCGCGCCGAACACGCCCTCGCGGCGGAGCCCGCCCCGCAGTTCGTCCTCGTCGCAGATGTCGGCGAGCATCGCCGGGGTGAGGATGTTGATCGCGATCCAGACCGGGCCGCACAGCAGCGGGTCCACAAGAATCCGGAGGGGATTGCCCGGGGTGAAGAGCAGCCATTTCCCCAGCGAGCCGAGCAGGACGAGCGCGAAGGTGACCGCGACCGTCTGCGCCTTGCCGATCCTCCGCGCCAGCCACGACACCGGGTAGATCGCGAGGATGCCGACGACGGCGTAGGCGAGCGAGAGGTGCCCCTTCCACGTCTCGCCGAGGGCGACGTTGCCGTCGAAGAGGTAGTAGACGAGGAGGTAGCGGTCGAGGTTGCTGGCGAACATGCCGGCGACGATCTGCAGGAGCGTGAGGCCAACGAGGATGACGAACGCCCTGCTCGCGAAGGCGGCCTTCACGCCGGGGACGAGCTTCACCGTCTTCTGTGCCTCCGTGCGGTGGTAGAAACGCTCGCGCACAAACAACGCCGGCAGGACTGCCACGGCACCGAGGAACACCACGCCCACCATCCAACCGAGGGTGCGCACGCCGGCGATCGCCGACGCAAACATCATCGAACTGGCGATCGGGAAGATGTAGTTGTAGCCCATCTCGCCAGCCTTGCCGAAGAAGCCGACGAACGAGGAGACCGTCGTGCGCTCGTCGTAGTCGGGTGTGATCTCGTACTGCAGCGCGAGGAACGGCACCGAGAAAAACGAGTAGCCGGTGTAGAAGACGAGCTGCGTGGCGACGAGCCACGCAGCGAGCGCCGCAGGGCCCCAGCCGGTCGGTACCATCCAGATCATCCCGAACGCGAGCGCCTGCACGACCGCGCCGAGAGCGACGAGCGGCCGGCGCCGGCCGAACCGGGAATGGAAGTTGTCGGAGAAACGCCCGACCAGCGGGTCGATGAACGCATCGAGAAACCGCGGCACGGTGAGCGCCGCCGCCAGCCAGACCGGGTCCAGCTTGAGCGTCATCTGATAGAAGGGCGTCGCGAAGCTGCCGATCGCGGCAAGCCCGAGAAACATCGGCAGACCGCCCGCACCGAGCGCGAGTTTCTCGCCAAGAGGAACTCGATCCGTCCGGGGCGGGTTGGAGACAGGAGCAGTGGGGGCGGTTTCCATGGAGGCCGGCTTCGGCAGGGCTGTGCAGCGCTCGCGCCGCGGCTCGCGGCCACGGGCGGGCGGTGCGCAACCCCGCATCGGGCGCTCCGGGCGTCCTGAGGGACGCCCGGCTCGCTGTCCGCGGGGAAGCGGT
>JAEZSJ010000183.1 GCA_023443985.1 Verrucomicrobiota bacterium
CGGGCGCCGCGGCCGTGTCACGGCCGCGCGCATACCAGACCGGCCCCGCCCCCGCGGTGAACACCACCAGCCCCGCGCTGCGCGCGACATACTCCGCAAACAGCCGCTCCCGCGCCGCGGCGTCGCGCGACGCCGCCGGATACTCCCGGGCGATCATCTCGCCCGAGATCGCCACCACGTCCGCCAAACGCGCCAGCTCGGAATCCGCGCGCGCATCGCTCGTCACCAGCGGCCTGCCGTGGGCCCGCGCCGTGCGGGCGACGAACAGCGTCGCCTCGCCGAACGCCGGATCCACGCAGACAATACGGGCCGCCGCGATCTTCGCCGGATCGGGGTCCTCCCACTGCCGGGTGGTGAAGAGCAGGTCGCAATAGCGGCCGAAAACGGTGCGCGTCTCGCCGTCGGAGACCACGATCTCCGTGACGCCGGGATATCCCGGCTTCACGAGCAGCCCCGAGCAGTCGATCCCGCGCGAGACAAGAAAGTCGAGCGTGCGCCGGCACTGCGGGTTGTCGCCGATCCAGTTCCCCTCGAGCGTCACGCTCGCGCCGAGCCGGGCCAGCACCAGCGCGCTGCCGGTCGCCTCGCCCGCGTGGTTCTCAAGCGTCTGCACCACCTCGCCGTAGCCGTCGGGCGCGGGGAAGCGGTCCTTCAGGCGCAGGATCACTCCGGTGGAGACATGGCCGAAACAATAGACGTCGTTCATGGTTGCGGAAACGCGGATACGACGCCCGCACCCGCCGCACAAGCCCCCTCCGCCCGGAGTGCATTAAGCGCGACCGAGGTTTTTCCGGCCGCCTCGCGGAGGTAATGCGGCACCCGCGCGACCGTTCGACCCCGTCCCGCCCCGCCACAGGCGCCGGACGATCCGTTCGTCCCGGCGGAGCGCTTCCCGTTTGCCTCGACCGCCCGGAGTTGCACGCTCGCGATCATGCTTTCGCTGCGTCATCTTCTCACCCCCCTGCTGCTCGCCGCCGGACTCGTCCTCGCCGGGTGCGGCCATTCGCCCAAGGCGGAGCGCCCGCGCGGTCCCGCGGTCAGCGGCACCGTGATCTATATCACCAACGCGAGACTGCCGGAAAAGGCCACGATCGAGGTGCGGCTGGTCGAGCTCACCCGCGAGGGCCGGGTGGATCGCGTCGTCACGAGCGAGACCTTTCCGCGGCCGGCGGCCATGCCGCTGAAGTTCCGCCTGCCCTATCAGCCGGGCCTGATCGCAAGGCGCCAGGCCTACGGGGTCGACGCCAAGATCGTGGCGGAGGGCCGCACGTTGTTCGCGTCGGACCGGCCGGTGTCCGTGCTCACGCGCGGCTACCCCGACCAGGTCGAGATCGTCGTGGCGCCGGTGAAGCCCTGACGCGCCGCGGGCGCCCTGTTCGCCGCCAGGCCGGTCATCGACCGGCCTTTTTTGCGGACTCGGACTGCGCGTCCCGACCGAGCAGCGACACCGCCCCGGGGGCGGCGTCGGCGCCATCTCACTTCAGGAAGCTCGGCAGCTTCTCGTTCGCGACCGCCTGCTCGAAGGACTCCCGGGCGTTCACCAGCTCGAAGCTCGAGCCCTGCACCATCACCTCGGCCGCGAGGGCGCGCGCGTTGTAGCGGCTGGCCATCGTGAAGCCGTACGCACCGGCGCTCATGAACGCGAGCAGCTCGCCCTCGCCCACCTGCTGGAGCGTGCGCTCCTTCGCGAACACGTCGCCGCTCTCGCAGATCGGGCCCACGATGTCGGCCGTGAGCGCCGGCCGCGCGGGATCGCGCATGAGCGGCACGATCTCGTGGTACGATTCGTACATCGCGGGGCGGACCAGGTCGTTGAAGCCGGCGTCGACGATGAGGAAGTTTCGTCCGTGCCCGCGCTTCAGATACTCGACGCGGGCAAGCAGCACGCCGGCGTTGGCCACCATGAAACGGCCGGGCTCGAGCAGGATCCGCAGGCCGAGCCCACGCAGGGCCGGCGCAAGCGTGGCGCCGTAGAGCTCCGGGGTGAGCGGGCGCTCGCCGTTCGGCTTCGCCTCCCACCATGCCGGCGCGCCGCTGGCCAGGGCGTCCTTGTAGACCACGCCGATGCCGCCCCCGAGGCTGAAGTATTGGATACCGAACCGGTCGCGCAGCTGCGCGGCGAACGGCACGATCTTCTCCACCGCCGCGGCGAACGGCCCCACGCTCGTGATCTGCGAGCCGATGTGCATCTGCACGCCGCGGATCTCGATGTTCTTGAACCGCGCCGCCGCCTCGTACGCCTGCAGCGCGAACTGCAGCGGCACGCCGAACTTGTTCTCGCTCTTCCCGGTCGTGATCTTCGCGTGCGTGCCCGCGTCGACGTCCGGGTTCACACGGATCGCGATCGGCGCCTTCCGGCCCATGAGCCCGGCGACGTGGTTGATGCGGGCCAGCTCCGGCTCGCTCTCGACATGGAACCCGTAGATGCCCGCCTCCAGCGCGAGCCGGATCTCGGCCTCGGTCTTGCCCACGCCCGCGAACACGCTGCCGCTCGCATCGCACCCGGCGGCGAGCACGCGGCGCAGTTCGCCCCCGCTCACCAGGTCGAACCCCGCGCCAAGCCGGCCGAAGAGCCGCAGCACCGCGAGATTCGCATTCGCCTTCATCGCGTAGCACAACCGCACGTCGAGGCCCGGCAGCGCGCCGAGCAGCCGGCGGAAATTGGCCTCCATCGTCCCCGCGCTGTAGACGTAGGTGGGCGTTCCGTGAAGCCGCGCGACGGCGGCGAGATCGACGGACTCGCAATGGAGGGCATTGCCAACGTAGTGGAACTGGTGCATCGCGTTTTCGAAAAGCGGGTTAAAGGCCGTTTCTTGGCTCACTTTTCCCTTGAGAAACGGCCCAAAAGGACGAAATGAGAAGGGCAATGCTCCGCTGGCTGTCAATCATGCTGCATCGTCCCGCGTTTCGCGCGGACCCGCGGCTGCACGCCCACCGCGGCGGCAACCAGCGCACGCAGAGCAGCCAGTTCCTCAGCTTCCTGCGCGACAGCGGCTTCCGCCGGGTCAATCCCGACCACTACGAGCGGGCCCTGCGCCGTCGGCGGGCCGTGATGGCGGTCTTCACCTGGGTCGCCGTCGCTGGTTTCGCCTGGATCGTGATCGAGAGCGCGCAGGCGTTGTCGATGTTCTGAACGTCGTTTTCTCCTCGTAGGCCACGTCGACCGGCGTGGCCTTTTTCGTTTTCCGACAATACGCCCCGTCTGCGCGGTCGAGGGCCCGTCCAAGGGCGACACGGTGCCCGGATACAGCCCGCCGATCGGAGTCGAGCGGATGATGGGGGCGGAGGGCGGCGTGACGCGTGGGCGATGTCCGCTCCCCTGGGTTCCATGATCATCGACTTCGCACCCGGCACCGCACATTCGCCCCGCGCCTGCTCTCCCCCTCGCCCGCATCAATGCGGCTCGGGCACCGCTCTCCGCCCCGCCCGTACCTTGCCGCCCCGCTCCGGGCCGCGGCCGCACCTCGACCCGACCGCAGCCGGGTCCGCGCAGCCCGCGGCCTCGCCCCAGGCTTCCGGTCTCTCGACCGCTTAAGTAGACGGCCGTCTACTTAAGCGGTCGGCACGATTCCCTCGAGGCCCGCCGCTGCGACCTGGGCTGGCCGGTTTATGCAGGTTCCCGGGCGCCGGTCTTCAGGGGGCAACGCGGGGTCGCCGGTCGACTTCAGGGGTCCACATACACCGGCAATCCCACCCACGCGATCTCGAGGAGGGTGCGCGCATCCCAGTTCGCCAAGCGGAAGCAGCCGTGCGACTCGGTGCGGCCGACCTGCTCCGGATTCGGCGTGCCGTGAATGCCATAACCCGAGCGATCCAGCCCGATCCAGGCGACGCCCACCGGGTTGTTTGGCCCGGGCGGCACGACCAGCCGGCGGCCGAGCTCGCGTCCTTCCGCCGACTCGGGAAACACGTCCGGGTCGAACGTGTAGTTCGGATCGCGGATCACCACCGTCACATGCAGCTCGCCCACCGGCCGCTTCTCGGCCTTCCGCGCGATGCTCACGGGAAAATGCGCCATCATCCGCCCCTCGGCGTCGTAGGCCTGCAGCGTGTGCGCCTCGAGCTGGATATGCAGCGCCGCCGCCTTCGCCATCAGCACGACCCGGGCCGCCGCCGGCACCGTGAGCGTCGCGCCGACCTTCGGGCGCTCCCAGTCGAAGTCCGGGTTGAGCTTCTTCAACAGTGTCGGATGCGCTCGCGTCGTTTCGGCCACCAATTCGAGCAACGTCTCATAGTCCAGCGCACTCTGCTGCGACTTGCCGAGCCAGGTCGCGCTGACCGGCTGCAGCCGCGCGAGATCGGCGGCCGTCACCGAGTAGCGGGCGGTGGGCGGCGCCTCGAGGGCGAGCTCGGCGCAGGTGCGCGGGTCGAGCCAGCTCGTCTCCGGCAAACCGGCCCGCGCCTGAAAGGCCCGCCAGGCCGCGACCGTCTGCCCGCCGCCCACACCGTCGATGGGGCCGCACGAGAACCCCGCCCGCGCGAGCGCGACCTGCGCCTCGAACCACGAGCTCGGCACGCGCGGGTAGACCTCGGGCGCGGCAAAAGCCACCTTCGCCACGGGCTCGGACGCGGCGGGGTTCACCGCGGTTCTCACCCCCGGGAAGGCCGCGGTCTGAACCCGCTGCACCCCGGCGCCAGCGGCCGGCACCGGCTGCTGCACCGCCGCCCTCCCGGGCGACGACGCGCCGTCGCCGCGGATCAAGTACCAGCTGCCGGCCGCGCCGGTCGCCAGCAGCAACAACGCCGCCAGCCATGTCACGCCGCCTCCTCCCGCCGACCGCGGAGGGCGTTTTGCTGCCTTCTTCTGGGTACGCCGTTTCGCCACGCAGTGGAGAACAACGCCGCGCACCGCCGCGGATTCAAGCCCGGAGCGGCGCCAAAGACCCACGACAGCGCAAACCGCCCAATGCCGGCCGGTCGGCGGGAGCCGACAACCGGGGCGAGGTGCGGCGTGATCCGCCGCGCGCGTGCCCGAGCGACGCCGCATCTCCAACGCCCGGATCCCGCCCGCGCGCCCCTCGACCCTCGGCGGCGCCTCACCGCGTCTCCACCGTGATCGCGCGGCTCGCGAGCGTCTTCGCCCCCTGCCCGCTGATGTAGCGCACCTCGCACGCGCCCGCCTTGGCCGGCGCCGCGACGCGCACCGGCGAACCGGCCCGCGTGTACGCGTACGCCGCGTAGGTGCCGGCCGGCGCCGCCGCCGGCACGATCGTGAGGTAGTCGCCGGCGTTGTCGGGGCCGGTCCACTCGACGACCACCGTCGCACCGGGAGCCACGCGCTCGGGCGACGCGAGCGTGATCGGCGTCGCCACGATCTGGATCGGGCGACGGGCCAACACCCTTGCGCCCTGCCCCGTCATGTACCGGATCTCACCGGCGCCGGGCTCGAGCGGGGCGGTCACGTTTGCGACCCGCCCCTTCCGCGCGCCCTCGTAGTTCGCGTACTGACCGTCCGCCGCGGCCGCGGGCACGATGGTGAGGTAGTCCCCCGCGTTGCCGGGCCCGGTCCACTCGATCGGCACCACGCCGCCGGCCTTCGCCTCCGCCGGGGCGGTCAACGTGATCGTCGCCGCCACGACTCGGATCGGGCGGCGGGCCAGCACCTTTGCGCCCTGCCCGGCGACATATCGGACTTCACACTCCCCGGCGTCGATCGGCGCCGTCACGCGGGCCGGCTGTCCGGCGCGCGCGGCGTCGTAGTTCGCGTACTGACCGTCCGGAGCCGTGCGCGGCACGATGGTGAGGTAGTCGCCGGCGTTGCCCGGCCCCGTCCACTCGACCGGCACCACCACCCCGGCATCGACCTCCGCGGGGGCGGCCAACGTGACCTCGGCGGCGACGACCTGGAGCGCCCGGCGCGCCAGCACCCGGCGGCCCTGCCCGCTCATGTAGCGGATCTCCGCCGGGCCGGGCGCGATCGGCGCTGTGACGTTCGCCCTGGTGCCCGCACGCGCGGCGTCGTAGGCGGTGTACTCCCCGTCTGGAGCCGTCGGTGGCACGATCGTCAGATAGTCGCCGGCATTCGCCGGCCCGGTCCATTCGATCGGCACGACCGCGCCGGCCGTGGCCGTGTCCGGTGCCAGGAGCACCACCTCGGCCGCACGGATCTCGACCGGCGCGCGGGCGAGCACCGTGCGCGAGCGGCCCGCGACGTACCGCACCTCCGCCGCCCCGGGATCAATCAGCGCGGTCAAGGTGGCCGGTGTGCCTTGCCTCGTGTAGGCGCTGCTCTCGTAGGCGGCGTCCGGCGCGCCGCGGGCGACGATCGTCACATAGTCGCCGGCGTTGTCCGGTCCGGTCCAGGCGACCGGGAAGGCCGCGCCGGCCGTGACCTGCGGCGGCACAGAGAGCGTGGCGGGCGTCAACACTTCCGCCGGCGGGGCTGCGGGCGCGGTGGCTTCGGCGACGGCGAGCCCGAGCGCGTCCCCGAGCGAGGCGGCGTCGTTGGCCTGCAGAAACCGTCCGCCCGTCGCCGTCGCGATGCACGCAAAACGACCCGCCTCCTTCGCGGTGAGGTCGAAACCGACCGCGTGGATCGTCAGTCCCGGCCCGAGTCGCGCGAGTTCGTTCGCGGTGAGGCACGGATCGCCCCCGCAGGTCTCGAGACCGTCGGAGACGAGGATGATCGTCGCGCGGCGCTTCGCCGCCTCGAGTTTCTCCGCGGCGAAACGCAGCGCCGCGGAGAGCGGCGTGGGCCCCCGCGGGGTCAGCCGGTCGACGGCCGCCAGGAAGGCCGCCCGGTCGAGCGGGCCGGGCGCCACGAGCAACTCGAGGTCGTTGCACTCGTTGCGCCGGTGGCTGTATGCCACGAGCCCGAGCGTCGTGCCGGGCGGCAGGCCGCCGACCAGTTCGCGCACGGCGCGTTGCGCCAGGGCCATCTTGGTCTCGCCGCCGAGGCGTTCACGCATGCTGCCGGAGGCGTCGAGTACGATCAGGGTGGCGGGGGCAGGTTCGGCAGACGGGGCGGCGACGGCCCGGAACGGGAGCAGCAGAGCAAGACCCACGAGCAGACGGAGAAGGGACGGAGGCACGGTGGAAGCGGCGACACGCGCTCCCGACAGGAGCGGCGGATCGGCCGGAGACGGCTGGGCGTTGAGTGAAGCGACGTCGACCGTGTGGGTAGCCGGCCGGCGGTGGTAGTGCGGCTTCGATGCACCCGTCGGGTGGCGACGGCAATCCGGATCTGCCAACGATCCCGCGCCGCGACCGTCCAACCCGGGGCGGTTGCGACCGGATCCGCCCGGGGCTGGGCTTGTCGCCACTCCGCCATGCGCCACCTTCTCCCGTTGCTCCTCGCCCTCTTCGCGCCGCTCGCCGCCCGCGCCGACGCGCTCGCCGATCTCCGCAACGCCCTGCGCGGCCTCGCCGGCACCGAACCGGTCACCGGCACGCTCGAATACGCGTTCTCCGACTCGTCCGGCGACGAAAAGAAGCCGACTCGGCAGGAGGGCCGCGCCATCGCGACCGTCCGCCTGGGTGCCGAAGGCCTCGAGATCGGGTGGGCGCCCGAGCAGCTCGCCGCCGCCGTGCGCGAGGCAGACGCCGCCGCGGGCCAACCGAAGCAACCGACACCAACCCGCGACGCGATGTCGCGCATCAACGCCGCCGATGTCCACGATTACCTCGCTGCCGGCAGCGAACTTGCGCGCCGCCTCGCGAGCGCGAAACTGCTCGGCGAGAAACAGGAGCCGTGGAACGGCCAACCGGCCCGCGTGCTCACCTTCAAGCTCGAGCCCCCGCTCAGCGATGAGGACCGCAAGGTCATCAAGGAGATCGAGGGCAGCGCGCGCCTCTGGCTCGCCGCCGACGGCACCCCCCTCGCCGCCGAGAACTCCTTGCGCCTCAGGGGCCGCGCGCTGGTCGTGATCGGCTTCGAACACCTGGAGAAGGAGCAGTTCACCTTCGCCCGCCTCGGCAACCGACTCGTCGTTACTTCCCACCAACGCGAGACGGCGGACGACGGCGGGGGCCAACACTCGCGTTCGAAGATCAACGTCACGCTCCGTCCCGCTCGAAGCTGAACCGCGCCGCTCCCCCGCGCCGATTCCCCGGCCGCAGCGCGCGTCCTCCCCGCGGTCGATCGCGGTTTTGCGTTGGCCCGACGCCGTTTTCGTCCGCCAATTTTCGGCATGCCCGTGCCGACCAACTCCCCTGCGCCGAACGCGACCGTACTGGTCGACTTCGTCGCGGTCCGCGCACAGCTGCTCGAAGTCGCAGCGTTCTTCGACCGCGTCGAACGCCACGGCGTCGCCGGCGACTTCCGTTGCGGCGCACTCCGCGAGGCCGCCAGCCTGCTCGCCGACGGCCGGCCCGAACGCGCGCGCCGCATCCTTGAGCAACTCAGCGACCCCACCACCGAGCCGATCGCGGCGAGCGACGGCAAGGCGGCGCACGGCGCCTGGAAAGGACCCGCCGCATGAACCGCGGATTTCGATACATCGAACCGCACGGCCACATGGTGAGCCGCACGACCGACGACTACCAGGCGATGGTCACCGCCGGCTGCCTGGCCGTGTGCGAGCCGGCCTTCTGGGCGGGCTTCGATCGCGGGTCCGCGGCGGGCTTCCGCGATTATTTCCTCCAGCTCACCGCGTACGAGCCCGCGCGGGCGGCCAAGTATCTCCTGCCGCATTTCTCGTGGCTCTGCCTCAACCCGAAGGAAGCCGAGGACCTCGCCCTCGCGCGGGATGTGCTCGCGCTCATCCCCGAGTTTCTGGACCGGCCGAACGTGCTCGGCATCGGCGAGATCGGTCTCAACCGGAACACGCGCAACGAACTCGCCGTGCTCGAGCAGCACATCGAGCTCGCCGTGCGCCACGACCAGCTGATTCTCGTCCACACGCCGCATCTTGAGGACAAGCTCAAGGGCACCCGCCTCACCCTCGACGCCCTGCGCGCTCACCCCGGCGTGAAGCCCGAGCGCGTGATCATCGACCATGTCGAGGAGCACACTGTGAAGCTCGTGCTCGATCGCGGCTTCTGGGCCGGCATCACACTGTATCCGCATTCCAAGGCCTCCGGGCCGCGCGCCGTCGACATGATCGAATGCGGCGACGCCGACCGCCTCTGGGTCAACAGCGCCTGCGACTGGGGCGTGAGCGACCCGCTGGCCGTGCCGAAGGCCGCGCTGGAGATGCGACGCCGCGGCCACAGCGTCGACACCGTCGACCGGGTGTTCTTCCGCAACCCGTACCGTTTCCTCTCTCAGTGTCCGAAGTTCCGCCTGCCGGGCGGCCCCGAGGCATGAAGCTGCGCGGCGATCACCACCTCGCCTACTGCACCAACGTCCATCGCGGCGAAACTTGGAGCGAGACGCTGGCCGCCCTTGAGCGTCACACGTTGCCCATCCGCGCGCGCATTGCGCCGGGTCGCTCCTACGCGATCGGTCTGCGCCTGAGTGCTCGCGCCGCGGCCGAACTCGCGCAACCGGCCGCACTCACCGCCTTCCGCCGCTGGCTCGACCGCCACGACTGTTATGTTTTCACGGTGAACGGCTTTCCCTACGGCGCGTTCCACGGCACGCGCGTGAAGGAGCAGGTCTACGCGCCCGACTGGTCCGCGCCCGAACGCCTCGACTACACCTGCCGCCTCTTCGATCTGCTCGCCGTGCTCGCGCGAGCCGAGGCTGGAGGCAGCGTCAGCACCGTGCCGGGCTCGTTCAAGGCGTTCGTCGCCGCCGAGCCACCACGCCGCGAGGCGATCTTCGCCCACCTCACCGCCTGCGCGCGCCACGTGGCAGCGCTCGCCGCGCGCACCGGGCTCGACCTCCACCTCGGCCTCGAACCCGAGCCGCTCTGCCTGCTCGAGACGACCGAGGAAACCGTCGCGTTCTTCGCCGCGTGGCGCGATCGCACGCCCGACGCCGCCGCGCTCGCGCGCCACCTCGGCGTGAACTACGACTGCTGCCACCTCGCCGTCGAGTTCGAGCAACCCGCCGCCGCGCTCGATCGCCTCGCCACCGCCGGCATCCGCCTGAGCAAACTCCACCTCAGCTCCGCGCTGCGCGTGCGGCCCGCTCCCGCCGGTCGCGCCGCGCTCGCCGCCTTTGTCGAGCCGACCTACCTGCACCAGGTCGTCGCCGCCGAGCACGGGCTCGTCCGCCGCCGTTTCGCCGATCTGCCCGAGGCGCTCGCCGCGGCCGCCACACGCCCGCCGGCCGATGACGAGGAATGGCGGGTCCATTTCCACATCCCGTTGCACGCCGCGCCCGCCGCGCCGCTCGGCGACACCCGCGAGCACCTGCTCGGCGCGCTCGACTGGCTCGCCGCCCATCCCGCGGCCTGTCGTCACCTGGAGATGGAGACCTACACATGGGCCGTGTTGCCGCCCGAGCTGCAGCTGCCGGTCGAGGAGCAGATCGTGCGCGAGTACGAATGGACGCTCGCCGCGCTCGCGCAGCGCGGCCTCGCCGGGCCGGAGGCGCCATCATGAGCCCCGCGTCCGCCCGCCCGCCCGTGCTTCACTGGCTCGACCTGGCCCGCGCGGGCAACTTCCCGTCCGTCGCGAGCAACGTGGTGGCGGCCCTCGTGCTCTCCGCAGGCGAAAGCAGCCTCGATCCGCGCCGCGTCGCCGGGGCGTTGCTCGCCGGCGCCCTCGCCTACGCCGGCGGCGCCACGCTCAACGACGTGGCCGATGCCGCCTTCGATGCGCGCCACCGGCCGGAGCGTGCGATCCCCCGCGGGGCCGTGGCGCGCCGCGGAGCCGCCCTCGGCGGTGCGGGCGAGCTGCTTGCAGGTGCGGCGCTGCTCGTCGCCCTCGGCGCGCACTGGGGCGGCGCGGCCGGACTGGTCGCGCTGATCGTCCTCTACAATTGGTTGCACAAACGCTGGGCGGGCGCCGTCGGCCTGATCGCCGGTTGCCGCGCCGTGCTCGCGCTCACCGTCGCCACGCTCCCCGGCCACCATCTCGCGCCCGCGCTGCTCATCTGGGTCGCGGTGCTCTGGTTCTACATCGTCGCACTGAGCGTGCTCGCAAGGCGTGAATACATCCCCGGCGCGCCCGCAATGCGACTCGGCGGAGCAGTGCGCTGGCTGCTCGCCTGCATCCCGCTGGTCGACGCCGTCGCGCTGGCCGCGGTCGGCGCCTTGCCGTGGGCGCTCGCCTGTGCCGCGATGCTTCCGCTCGGCCGCGCCGCGCAGCGCCTGCTCGCCGCCGACTGACCGCCATGGATCCGACGACTCCCCCGCTCGCCGCCACGCTTCCGGTGCCGTTTGCCCACCGACTGCGGTTCACGCGCGACGTCTTCGCACCGGAGAATGCCGCCCTCGCACAAGTGCTCACCCCGTGCGAGCCCGGCGAACGCGTGCGCGCCCTGCTGGTCTGCGACGCGGGCCTGTGCGCCGCGCAACCGCGCCTGCCGGAACGGGCAGCGACATGGTTTCTCGGACACAGAGCGGAGGTGGAGCTCGCAGCGCCGCCGCTGGTGCTCGCCGGCGGCGAGGCGGCGAAGAACGGCTTCACCATGCTCGAGCGCCTGTGGACGGTGATCGCCGATGCCGGGCTCTGCCGGCACTCGTACCTCGTCGCCGTCGGCGGAGGGGCGTTGCTCGATGTGGCGGGGTTTGCGGCGGCCACCGCGCACCGCGGCATTCCGCTGATCCGCATTCCCACCACAAGCCTGAGTCAGGCGGACAGCGGCGTGGGCGTGAAATGTGGCGTGAACCATTTCGGCCGGAA
>JAEZSJ010000218.1 GCA_023443985.1 Verrucomicrobiota bacterium
CCACGCCATGGGCAACAGCACCGGCGACCTCTGGGCCTACTGGCGCCCGATCTACGACGGCGCCAAACACCTCCAGGGCGGCTTCATCTGGGACTGGGTCGACCAGGGCCTGCGCACGCCCGTGCCCGCCTCGCGCCAGATCGAACAACTCGAGAACGCCCGCGCGCTCCCGCTCGACCCGAAGCTCGGCACGTTCTTCGCCTACGGCGGCACCTTCGGCCCCGCCGGCACCGCCTCCGACGGCAACTTCTGCGCCAACGGCCTCGTCTCCGCCGACCGCACCCCGCACCCCGGCCTCGCCGAGGTGAAGAAGGTCTACCAGCCGATCCAGCTGCGCGCCGTCGACCTCGCCGCCGGCCGCGTCGAGATCGCCAACTGGGGCGAGTTCCGCGCCGCGCAGGACTGGCTCGCCGCCGACTGGCGCATCGTCGCCGACGGCAAGATCCTCCAGCAGGGCAACCTCGCCGCCCTCGCCCTCGCCCCGCGCGAGACGAAGACCGTCGCCATTCCCTTCGCACCGATCACGCCCGCGCCGGCCACCGAGTATTTCCTCGAGCTCAGCTTCAAGCTGAAGGCCGACACGCCCTGGGCGCCCGCCGGCCACGAGGTCGCCTGGGAGCAGTTCAAGCTGCCGATCGCGACGCCGGCGGTCGCCGCTGCCGGCGAGGTGCCGCCGCTGCGCTATGCGGAAAGCGACGGCCGCTACGTGATCACCGGCCCGGGTCTCTCCGTCGCCTTCGACCGCGGGACTGGCCTTCTCGTCTCGTTGAAATCCGGCGACACCGAACTGCTCGCCGGCCCGCTCGGGCCGCATTTCTGGCGCGCCCCGGTCGACAACGACCGCGGCAACAAGATGGTCGACGAGAGTCCCGCCAAGAACACGTGGACGCCCGGCGGCCCCGGCATCTGGCGCAAGGCGCACGAGACCTTCAAGCCCAAGACGGTCGCGATCACACAGGATCGGCCGGACCGCATCGTGGTCACCGCGGACGGGCCCCTCGCCGCTCCGCGCAGCGAATACCACGTCACCTGGACCGTCCTCGGCAGCGGCGACATCCTCGTCGAATCCACCTGGACGCCCGAGCCCTACCTCGCCGTCGCCGAGCCGCCGCGGTTCGGCATGCAGACCACGCTGCGCGGCGGTTTCGAGCGACTCACCTGGTTCGGCAAAGGCCCACAGGAAACTTACTGGGACCGCCAAGACGCCCGTGTCGGACTCTACTCCGGCCGCGTGCGCGATCAGTATTTCGACTACATCAAGCCGCAGGAGACCGGCAACAAGGAGGGCGTGCGCTGGCTCGCGCTCACCAACGAGCGCGGCGTCGGCCTGCTGGCCGTCGGCCGGCCGCTGCTCAGCGCCAACGCCCTGCACCAAACCACCGACGATCTCTTCTGCGCCACGCAACACGAGAACTTCTACCGTTACCAGCTGCCCGAGCGCGACACCGTCACGCTCAACCTCGACCTGAAGCAGCGCGGTCTCGGCGGCGACGATTCGTGGGGCGCGATGCCGCATGCGCCGTTCCGCCTCACGCCGTGGCCGATGACCTACTCGTACCGGCTTCGCGTGCTGCAGGGCGGCGAGGACCCCGTGGCGCTCGCCAAGCAGCCGGTTCGCTGATTCCCTCGGCGCGCTCCGCCATGAAGCGCGCCCTGCTCGCCACCGCCCTGCTCCTGCCCGCCGGCTGCCAACACCAGCCGGCGGCCACCCCCGTGCCCGCGGTGTCCGCCGTCACCACCCGCTGGACCGCGGACGCCCCCGACGCCGAGCATCCTTTTTTCGGTTACACAGTCCGGAACGATGTGCACGGCGCCGGCCCCGGTCCCCAGCGGATCTGGGCCGACTCCCCCGCCCGGTGGGGAGTGCGCGCCGACCACCCCGAGACCGGGGCCGTGCAGGCGCACCCGCATGTGGGCCGGACCGTCGGCCGTTCCCTCGGCAAGCTCCGGGCCGCGACCAGCCGCTTCGCCGTCTCTGTGCCCGCCGGCGGCCGCTACAGCTCCGCCTACACCCTCCGGTGCGGGAGTGGGGCGTACGAGGTCGTGCTCTGGGTCAACTGGCAGGGGAACATGCCTCCGCTCGCGCGAGACGGGGCTTCCGCCAGCCAGCCCGGGGTGGAGACGTCCGCGGTCGCGGTCGGCGGCCACACTTGGGACGTCTACAAGGGCCGCAACGGCGCGGCCGTCGTGATCTCGTTCCGCTGCACCAACCAACTGGTCGTCGGCGAGGTCGACGTGAAGGCCATCCTCGACTGGGTCCGGAACCGGGGCTGGTTCGGGGCGGCGGACGACCTGCGGCTCGATGAAGTGCAGTTCGGCTGGGAGATCGCCGCCTCGCCCGGCGGACTCGAGTTCACCGTGAAGGACTTCGCCCTCGATGTGCGGTGAGGTGGAGTGCCGGCGTCGGGCCAGTTGAAGAAATCCGGTTTTCGGCGGTATTGTCGGCGCCCACCACCCCGCCATGCCACGCCGCCTACTCGCCCTCGCGTTGTGCACCCTCCCCCTCGCCAGCCCCGCCGGATCACCGGCCGAGCCGAGCGGCCCCACCGGCCGCGTCGTCTGCCGCGCCGATCCCCACCAGAGCTATGCACTGTTCGTGCCCTCGAGCTACGACCCCGCGAGAGCCTGGCCGGTGTTGTTCTGCCTCGATCCGCGGGGTCGCGGAGCGTTGCCGGTCCGGCTCTTCGCCCCCGCGGCCGAGGTTCATGGATACATTGTGGTCGGCTCCAACTTCGCCCACCGGCGCGCGAGCAGGGCGAACGATGCCGCGATCGCGGCGCTGCTGCGCGATGTGGGCGAGCGTTACGCGGTTGACCGCGGCCGCGTCTATTTCGCCGGATACGCCGAGGGCGCCCGGGCAGCCGCGCGGCTCGGCCTGACCGGGCCCGCGAAGGCGGTGGTCGCCTGCGGCGGCGGTTTCCCGGACCACGCCCACACGCCGCCACACCTAGCGTTCGATCTGCTCGGCTTCGCCGACGAGGACGACCCCGCCCGCGGGGAACTGCGGCGCATCGCGACCGACCTCCGGGGCACGACCGTCGCGCACCACCTCGCGGTGGTTCCCGGATCCCACCAATGGCTGCCGGAGTCCCAAACCGGCAACGTGCTCGACTGGCTCGACGCCCGCCACCGCCACGCGGCCATCCGCGCCCGTTACCGCAACTTCGCAACCACCCTGATCCAGCGTCGCCGGACCATGCTCGGCGACCTCCCCGCACCGGAGTCGTACCTCGCCTGCGCCGCCCTCTTCGACGCCGCCGAGGTGTGGCTCGACCGCACCGAGCTCGGCCGCCAACGCGCCGACCTGCTCCGGACCTTGCCGGACCGCGGCACCGCCCGCCGCCTCGAGCGCGCCCAACGAGACCTGACGCGGGCGTGGCTGCGCGATGCCGGGACCGCGCTGGATCCGTTGGCCGGCGCCGAGCGGCTCATGCGCTGGCGCGACCAGGCCGCCGGCTCCGCCGCCGGGGCGGAGGCGATGGTGGCGCGCGGCGTCCTCGTCGGTGCCGTGCTCCAAGCGTGCCACCAGACCGCCGTCGCCCTCGCCGAGGGCCGCTTCGCCCCCGACGCGCTGCACTGGGCGAAACTCGCCTCCACGGCGGAGCCCGAATCGCCGCTGCTCGCGTATCAGACCGCCTGTGTCGCCGCGCTGGCCGGCAACCATGCCGAGGCGGCCGCCCTCCTGCGCACGTTGCTGCGCGACGGCGTGATCGGCACCGCCGAGGTCGAGCGCGAGCCTGCGTTTGCCGATTCGCTCGCGCGGGCGGAGTTCCGAGAACTCATTTCGTCGCCACCGCGCTAGGACACGATCCCTCGGGTTCAGCACGGTCGTTCGCATTCGCGGCCTCCGCCGGTGCGGCGGCGCCGGCCGCCGGCCGTCCTCTCCCCCGGGAGGGAAACCGCCACTCGAGGAGCTTCCGGTAGGCCGGCCAGACGACGTAGAGCGTGACCGCCAACAGCGCGCCCGCGGTGTCGGCGATCCAGTCGGCAAACTCCACCGCGCGGCCCGGCGTGAAGCTCTGGTGCCACTCGTCGGTCGCGCCGAACACCGCGACCGCCCCGACCGCCCACCAACTCCGCCAGCCCTGTCTCCGCCACACAAATGGCACGCGGAGGACCGCGGTCGCCAAGAGGCCGAACACCCCGAAGTGCGCCACCTTGTCGACGCCCACGAACGAGACCGGGGGCGGAGCCGGGTTGTTGCCCGAGGCGAGCACGACCGCGAAGGCGAGCGCCAAGGCCCAGAGCCAGCGCCAGCGCGGCGCCTGTGTTTCATGCGTGGTCTTCGTCACGCCCCCAGCACGCGGCGTGCGGCCCGCACGCGCAAACGCATTTCGCCCACTCCGACCAGGCGTCCTTTCCGCTTCCCTCTGCATTGGGGTGACAGAGGGGAAATGGTCGGGCCGGTGAGATTTGAACTCACGACCCCTTGCACCCCATGCAAGTGCGCTACCAGTCTGCGCTACGGCCCGGACCTTGGAAAGGGCGGCAAGGCAACGGACCTCACCGGGGCGACGCAAGACCTTTCTCCGCAACTTCGCGGGCGCCGCGATCCAGCCCTCGTGCGTCGCGGAAATTCCATTGGACTTCACCCCGGTGCTGCCTTTTCTTCCGGGCCTCCGACATGCCCGGATGGCGGAATTGGCAGACGCGCTGGACTCAAAATCCTGTTCCCGCAAGGGAGTGTGGGTTCGACCCCCACTCTGGGCACCATCTCCATCAGAAAAAGCCGCCGCAGGGCGGCTTTTTTGCTGGGCGAGTTCCTCCACGGATCCTCCTGGATTCCAACCACTAGCAAACTCCCTGCGCGCCCACGCGTTCATGTTTTGAACGTTTCTGCACCGCCTGCGTCTCTCCTCGGTGCAAGAGAGTATACAAGGCTAGTACTTCACTAGTTTGTAGTTTGATAAGTCGGCTGAAGCGCCCGGGAAACCGGGCGCTTCAGCCGTTTTCGGACCTTGGCAGCGGCGCCGCCTCCCGCCCCCGATCCTCGGCGGAAAAAAGAATCCCGAAAAAAACTTCCGTGTTCTTTGAACGTTCCGCGCCGCACTGCGTCTTTCCCTGCGTAACAAGGTTTGCAGGGCTAGTTTCTCATAGCTTGTAGTTTGTTAGTCGGCTGAAGCGCTCGGGTAACCGAGCGCTTCAGCCGTTTCTGGATCCGGCGCTCGATCGACCGGCTCCCCCACGGCCCGCACGGCGAATATCGCCGTCCGCTTGCTGCAGAAAAAGCAGCCGGGATTTTGAACGTTTCCGCGGCGGCTACGTCTTTCCCTGTGCAAGTTTGCAGGGCTGTTTTCTCTAGGTTTGTAGTTTGTTAGTCGGCTGAAGCGTCCGGGAAACCGGGCGCTTCAGCCGTTTGTGGACCTCGCGCTCGCGCCCGCAAAACGCGTTTGCCGCCCGGCGCCGCGCCGGATCGGATGGGAGCATGCCTGACTTCCGCGTTTTCTGCACCCCGCCGAGTCGCGAACCGGCGGAGATTCTCCTGGATGAGACCGAGGCCCACCACCTCGTCTCCGTGAACCGCGCCCGCATCGGCGACACGGTCGTCGCCTTCGACGGCGCCGGCCACGAGTGGATCTGCGAGCTCGCCGCCACCGGCAAACGCGACGCGCGCCTGAAGGTGCGTTTCCCGCAGCAGATCAAACCGCTGCCCTACGCCGTGACGCTCGGCCAGGCGCTGCCGAAGGGGAAGTACATGGACTCGATCGTGCGTAAAGCCACCGAGATCGGGGTCGCCGGGATCGTGCCGCTGGTGAGCGAGCGCACCGAGGTGCAGCTCGAGGGCGACCGCGAGGAGAACAAGATCGAGAAATGGCGCGCCGCCGCCATCGAGGCCGCCAAACAATGCGGCAACGCCTTTCTGCCCGCAATCCAGCCGGTGCAGCGCGCGACGACCTTCATGGAGGACACGAAGGGCTACGACCTGAGGCTCATCGCCAGCCTCCAACCCGGCGCGAAGTCGCTGAAATCCGTGCTCGCCCGCTTCCGCGAGGAGAAGGGCCGCCCGCCGCAGAAGGTCCTCTGGCTCGTCGGCCCCGAGGGCGACTTCACGCCCGCCGAGATGAGCATCTCCAAGAATGCCGGCTTCGAGCCGATCACGCTCGGCCCGCTCGTGCTGCGTTGCGAGACCGCCGCCGTCTACGCCCTGAGCATCCTCAGCTACGAGCTGCAGAACGGCTGAAGCGATTCCTGGAAACAAAACGCCCCTGCGCATCTCGCGTCAGGGGCGTCTTGTTTTTCAGAGTCGCCGCGCTCAGCGCTTTCCTTGCTGCAGCTCGGCGACGAGCGCATCGACACCGTAGACCTTGCGCAACGCCTCGAGGATGCCGCGCGAATCCACCGAGATTGCGCGCGACTCCACTTCCTCGTACGCGAAGTCGAGGATCAGCCCCTGCAGGTTGCCGTCGAAGATGATGCCGACGAACTCGCCCGCGCGGTTCACCAGCGGACTGCCGCTGTTGCCGCCGATGATGTCGTGTGTGGATACGAGATTGAAAGGCACTGACAGATCGAGAGCGCTGCGCTTCTCGACCCAGCGCGGCGGCAGATCGAACGGCTCGCGGCCCGCATGCGCCGCACTGCGCGCGTAGAGCCCGGCGTAGTCGGTGAACGCCGGGATCGCCTTCCCCGCCTCCGTGTAGCCTTTCACCACGCCGTAGCTCAGGCGCAAGGTGAACGTCGCATCCGGCGCCACCGCCGTTCCACTACGGGCGAAACGCGCGCGCTCAAGCACGGCGTGCGCCTGCTGCTTCACCTCGCCGATCTCTTCCCAACGCTTGCGCACCTCGCGCGCCGCCGGATCGACCAGGCGGGCGAGCTCGATCATCGGATCCTTCGCCGCCTCCACCGCGGCGGCGCCGCCAGTGTAGAGCGAGCGGCGAAATGCCACGTCGCGCACCTTCGTGCCGCTGATCAGCTCGTACGCGCGCTCCCGCGGGCTCTTGCCGGCGAGCACCTGCACGACGAGAGGATCCTGCGCACCGAGCTGTTCGGCGAGGAAACCGAGCGAGTCGGCCAGCTTCAACGTCTCGAGATCCGCGTGGATCGGTTTCTCGGTGAACAGCTCCAGCTCGAACGACTCGCGCGCCGAATCGGAGTATTCCTCGAGCCGCTCGCCGTCGGGCTTCGCGCGCTCGACTGGCGTGCGCAGCAGCGTGCGCGCGAGGGCGAACGAGTCGCACCAGAATGCATCCGGCGCGAAGAGCACCTCGTGGCGACGCCCGTCGAGGAGACGCTGACGGAAAAATACGTCGTGCTGTTGCGCGACCGTATCGGCGAACTTTGCGAGGACACCCCCGACGGCTGGGCCGGTGCGCCCCTTGATCAGCTCTGCCTCCGCCTTCCCCTTCGCGGCGAACAGCGCCGGCGTCTGCAACGCCGCGATCTCGCCATCATAGGCTTTGCGCGAGTTCTGCACCGTGAAATAGTCGTCGCGCGCCCGGCGGGCGTTCTCGATCTCTCGCGCGCTCCAGTTGCCGAGCAACACCTCCAGGCGTTTCAGCCGCGCGAGCGTGTACGGGTACTGCACGTCGCGCAGAAAACGCAGTTCCTCGAGCGTGAGCTGGCGATCCGTACGGCCCGGATGCCCGGAAACAAAGGTCAGCTCGCCCTCGGTCGCGCCGTTCGCCGACCAGCGGAGGAAATGCTCCACCTTCGCCGGCTCGCCGTTTTCGTAGGCGCGGAAGACGCAGACATCGAGGTTGTAGCGCGGATACTCGAAGTTGTCCGGATCGCCGCCGAAGAACGCGATCTGCTGCTCGGGCGCGAAGACCAGCCGCACATCGGTGTAGCGCTTGTAGCGGTAGAGGTGGTAGGCGCCGCCCTGGAAGAGCGTGACGACATCGCTGCGCAGTCCGGTCTTCGCCAGCGACTCCTTCTCGATGGCGGCGATTGCACTGCGCCGCGCTTCGGCAGCCTTCTCCGCGGGCATCTCCGGAGCCACGGCCGCGTTCACCCGCGCCGTCACGTCCTCGATCGACTGGAGCACGTTGAGCTCGAGATCGACGCACTTGATCTCCGCCTCGGGCGACGCGGCGTAGAAACCGTCGCGCAGGTAATTGTGCTCCGCGCTCGAAAGCTTTTGGAGATCGTCGGCACCCACATGATGGTTGGTGATCACCAGACCGTCGGCCGAGACGAAGGAGCCGGAGCCACCGCTGTTGAAGCGGACCGATGCCTTCATGAGGTGATCGAGCCAGGCGTCGGTCGCGTCGAAGTTGTACTTCGCTTTGAGCTGCTCGCGCGGCGGCGCGGAGAACAGCCACATGCCCTCGTCGGCGCGAACTCCCATCGCCGCCGCGGTGATCAGCAGAAAAGAACCGAACGTCCGCGCGATTTTCATCGCCGGTCATCTCAGCGGGGCGAACCCACGCTCGCGAGTCGGATCTCGGGCCAACGGAGGTCCAGTCTTCGACTGGACTCCCTTCGCCCCCAGCGGCTCCCACCGGCGCGCAGGCCTGCGGCGGAGCAGCCGGTGGGCAGCACGCTGCTCCGCATCGCTCGCGCCACATCCTGCGGCTCACGCCTGTCGCGATCGTCGGAGACCGGTCCTACTGGGCTCAGGGAACCGTCACACGGACGCGCAGGAACTGCCGCGGCTTCGCAGCAAGCATCGCGGTGCTGCGGAAGGTCACCGTCTCGAACAGCGCGGAGGGGTCGGGCACCGCCGTCCCCACTTGCACGAGCGCGGCCGGTGCACTGCTCCACGTGACGAGGTCGTCGGAGATCTCGGCGACGACCGCGATCCCGGTCGCTCGCTTGAAGGTGATCGCCGGATACTGGGTGCCGCCAGCCGTCACAAACGTCGGCGCGAGCGGCGGCTCGGACCGGTCGGGTCGCCGGGTCAGGCCGTATTCGAGCAGATTGTTCAGCCCGTCGCCGTCGGGGTCGGCCGACGCGCCGACGATGGCGGCGTTGCCACCCGCGCCCGGGAAGAAGCTCGCGATCCACTCCGCATACGACGCCGGCGCGACCCGCACCTCCGCGGGGACGCTGGTGACGCTGCCGACCATCGACGCCGTGCGGTGGCTACGGTTCTGCACCACGACGGTGTACGTGCCGGCGTCGGCGGCGGTCGCGTTCTCCACCGTGCAGGTGGCGGAGTTCGCACCCGGGACGGCCGCGCCGTCCTTGTACCATTGGTAGAAGAGAACGTCCTCGCCCGTGGCGGCGACGGAGAGGATGAAGGATGCGCCGGGGCGGTAGAAGGTCTGCGCCGCGGGCTGGGTCGTGATGACCGGCGGATAGACCAGCGACACCGTCGTGGCGGTGCTGGTGACCGAACCGCCGCCGTTGTACACCCGCACGGTGTAGCGCCCCACATCCGCTTCGGTGACGTTTGCCTTGTGGTACGCCGCGCCGGTCGCGCCAGGGATGGCCGCGCCGTCGTGATACCACTGATACTTGAGATCCGTGCCCACCGTCACCACGAACAGGTCGAGGTTGCCGTGATGCAATGCGTGCAAGAGGCGCTGCGGCGGCGTCACGATCACCGGGCCGGTGGCACCCGGTCCGGTGGTGCTGGGATAAGTGCCCTGGGCAGGCGGCGTCCAGCGATAGACCATCACTTTTCCGCTGCCATCGTCCTCGACGCAGATCACGCGCGTGCCGTCATCTTGGACCGCGACCTGCACACCGATCGTAAGGTCGGAGCCGGCGCAGGCGAAATTGGTGTCGGCGTTGGGGACGATCCAGCCGACCTTGTGGCCGTCCTGCAGGCTGTACACGGTGACCTCGCCGCGCACGCGCACATCGGGCCCGATGTCGAGGCAGACGACATAGAGGTACTCGTTGTCGGCGGCGAAAGTCATCGGCAGCACCATCGACGCCGTGCCCTGGTCGAGGTGAATCTCCCAGGCACCGGCGTTGTCGTACCCGACATCGAACACGCAGCGCCGGGTCGGCGTGGCCGAGTGCCGATAGCCATCGATCACGTAGATGCGGCGCGTGTACCACGGGTCGAACCCTACCCCTAGGATCAAGGTGTCGGTCTCGGGTAGGTAGCGCAGGCGCGTGGCACTGCGGGAGATCTCGTGGTCGACCGGCAGAAACACCTCCTCCCCGACACTCAGGTGCTCGACCGTGGAGCCGTCGTACCGCGGCACGCCGTGCGCATCGAGGCCGAGGCACGGCAGCACCCAACTGCCGCCGATCCCGGCGCCAAACGCCGTCGTGTACTTGCCCTGGCCACCCGCCATCCAGATGTTGCCGTCGGCATCGACGTCATAACCCTCCGCATACGGATTGGCCACTCGGAAGCCGGAGAACTCGCCGGCGTCGGGCGCGCCGTTGCCGTTCTTGTCGAGCCACATGACGTTCCCTTCGATGCTCGCGGGGCGCACGCTGCGGCCCCAGTCCGCGCCCTGGCCGTTGTTGTAGAGGTAGATGAGCCCTGCGGGGATCGCGATCTCCGAGTCCTCCTCGAAGCGGAAGATACCGAGATAGCCGCTGTACATGTCTGTGCAGTACAGAAACTTCTTGCCGTTGATCCGGCGCACGAAAGCGGTTTCGAACGGCATCGACAGGCGGGGATCCTGGGGGAACCGGAACGGATCCAGGCTGACGCCGGAGATCTTCCAGCCCTGCTCCGTCGGCTTCGTGTAGTCCATCGTGTAGTGCAGAGCCGCGTGGTAGAGCTCCGTGCCGTTGCTGGCCGGGTCGAAGTCGGCCACATGGACGAAGGAGCCGATCGCCTGCGAGGTCATCGCCACGGTCGCGAGGCGCTGGGCCAAGGTGGAGCTATCGGTGCTGTCGAACCAGCGGATGTCGGTGCCGCCCTGGACCTGGCCGGGGATGCCGCTGCAACCGACGATGATCTGGCCGTTGTCGGGGAAGCAGACGCCGCGCAGCCCCCAGAAACGCTTCGGCCCCCACGCGCCGGGCACCGGCCCGGCGAACACACCGCCCGTCTCGCCGAACGTGGTCTTGAGCACCGGCGCGCCGGTGGCGGGCACCTCGAAGATCTTGAAGTTCTGGTCGGGACCGTTGTCGGCCACCCACAGGTTGCCGGCGGCGTCGAAAGCGACGTTGGTGGGATACGCGACGGACTGGATCGTGCGGCCGTCGCTGAGCGCCACGAAGGGCAGGTTGTCCTGGAAGTCGGTGAGCGGGCAGCCCTGGTTCTCGAGCGCCTGCTGGATGATGTCGCGCCGCTGCTGCGCCGTCGTGTTCGGGTCCCACTGGTTGTGGTCGGTATCGAGCACGTGCGGGCGGGCGATCGTGGCCGTGAGGCTGTCGCTGGTGCGCGTCGTCGTGTCGAAGGCCATGTTCTTGTTGAAGAACTCGCCCTTGGAGACGCGCTGTCCCTGAAAGTAGGCGCCGTCGCCCCAGTTGGTTTCGTCCCAGTAGCTCTTGGTGATCACCAGCGGCGCGTACTGCTGAAACTGCCAGTTCAGCTGCGAGGCGTTGAGCACGCCGAGATCGATCACGAAGTTGCTGATGGTGTTGTCGTTCTCGCCGTGCCCACCCTTGCCCCCCGTGTTGCCGGCCCAGAAGTTGGCGTAGTCCAACAGCGCCGGCGGCGGGGGCGTGTCGGCGTGGACGGCGCGCACGGCCAGCGCGAGGACGAAGAGACTGGCGCGGGCGAACGCACGCCCCGCCGCAGTTGCCGAGCGTGGGGCCAAGGGCTTTGGGTTTTGCATATTCGGTCATCCGATATGCCGGAGGCGCCGCGCTCAACTGGACGGAAGTCGTAACCTCCATCTTTACGATTTTGAGAGACGTCACGAAGCGTGACCTCGGGACGTGGCCCTGCTCACGGCGCTCGCGTCATCCGAATCCGATAAAACCGCCGCGCACCAGTGGCGGAGAGGTCCGTGAGCGTGCGTTGCGTGCCGCTGTCGGTCTGGGTGCACCCCGTCAGGCGCACCCAGTTCCCGGCCGCGAGATCGGTGCAGAACTCCGGCGTGTACGTCCACCCGTCCGCCAACGGGCCAAAGACGAGCTGCGGCGCGCCGGCCGGCCCGCCCGGCCGGATCGCGAGCGTGAAACCGGCCGGCAAAGGCACCGGCGTGGGCGCGCCGCCGCCGGCCACGGTGTCGATCTGGACCCAGAGCAGCGCGGCGTCCCAGTTCTTGGATGCGCCGACCGCGCCGAGCTGCAGCCGCACGAAATTCGTCCCGGCGGGCAATGCGGTCGCCGCGCCGTCGTGGATGCCCCACGCGTCAGCCGCGCCGATGCGCTCGGAAATCAGGGGCACGGGGGTGAACTCGATGCCGTCCGGCGAAGCCGCCACCGCGAGTGTGCCCGGCTGACCATCCGTGATCCCATGGCTGAACCAGACCCCCACCGCATCGGGCACATGCCAGGTGACCGCGCCGGTCCGCGTCGTATCCACTGGAACGAACTTCGTGCCGTCGCCAAACGGCTGGATCCCGCCCCAGTCCTCCGCGGCGAGCGCGGCGACGGCGATCCGCTCGGTCGGCGCCACGGTGCCGCATTCGTCGGTGACGACCACCGTCGTACCGCGCGCCACCACCTCCACGGGGACCGGCGCCGAGCGGGCCCCGACTTTTCCCTTGTTGTCCGTCGCCTCGCAGGCGAGGGCGTAGATGCCGGCCGCCGCGGGCGTCCAACTCACCCCCCAGCCCGCGGAGGAGTTCGCTCCGATGCCGAGCGCGATCCCATCCACGAAGAACCTCACCGCCGCGACCGTGCCGTCGGGGTCGCTCGCGGTCGCGGTCAACCCCACCGCCTCGCCGGCGACCAGCAGGCCGGCGGGCGCGGCGACCGCGGCGACCGGCGCACCGTTCACCGCGGCGACATCGAGATCCACCCGGATCGCCGCCGCACCACCGCGGCCGTCCTCCACGCGCACGACGCAGTACTGACCGCTGCCGAAATTGTGGGGGGCGACGTAGCGCACCAGCCCCGTGGCGTTCACCGTCGCCGTGCCGAGCGTCGGCGCCGTGGCGATCGACCACCGGAGGGTGTCGCCATCGGCATCGGTGGCAGCGAGCTGGCGGGTGCCGCTGCCGGCGGCTGCACAGACGACCGCCACCGGCTCCGCGGTCGTGATGAGGGGCGCGCTGTTGCCCGCCACGGCCGCGGGCCCGATCTCGAACCAGTTCAACGCCACGCCCCAGCTGTCGAACGAAAGTTCCAATACACCGGTGCCGGCGGGCAGGTCGGCCGTCGTCGTCGCCTCGAAGGGCTGGAAGTCGTTCCACGAGTCGGTGCGCGGCGAAATGGTGGCGGTCGCGACCTGCGCGCCGTTCCACTTCGCGATGAGGTGCGGACCGGCGCTGTTGCCGCCGTCCTTGCTGTTGGCGGCGCCGAACCGCAGCGTGTAGCGGCCGGTGGCGGGCAGGTTCACGGTGTAGCGGAGCCATTCGCCCCAGACGGTGCTGCCAACAAAGGGCCCGGAGCTGCGCCGCTTGAGGGTCTTGTCCTCGTTGTAGTCGTCCTCGCTCCAGCGCAGATCCACCTCGTTGGTCGTGCCGCTCGTGCGCAGCGGGCAGTTGCCGGTCATCGCATCGGTGTCGTGGTACGCCGTCCCGGGGCCACCCTCGTCGAAATGCTCCGCCTCGATGCGCAGCGTCCCGCCGGCCGGCACCGTCCAGGGTTGGCCGCTGTTGCCATGGGCTCCCAACGAGCCGACCACGAGCGTTCCCCGGCCGGTGCGGGTCGCGCCGGTGCTGTCGGTCGCAGTCGCCGTTATCTCAACACGGCCGGCCGTGGTCGTCGTGTGGGGCAGCGTCCATCGGCCGGTGGAACTGTTGTACGTGGCGTTGCCGAGCGGGACACCGCCGGCGGCGAGGGCGACCTGCGCGATGCTGCGCCCCGGCACCGGGCTGACCGCGACGCTGAGCGTGACCTTCTCGCCCACGGCCTTCACCCCGGCGGGAGTGCACGTAACGCTCGGCGGCGGCGCGGCACGCAAGGCCGCCACGAAGTCCGCCACCGACAGGCCGGCGGCCGGCAGGAGGTACTGCGGCGTCTCGCCGACAACCACGTCGCCCGCGACGGTGTTGCCGTACACATCGAGCACGGTCGTGCCGGCGAGCGAAGACGGCAACTGCAGCACCACTGGCGCGGCCGCCCGGTGGAGCCAGACCGCGGCGGCGGGCGTGCCATCGCGCCGCTCGTAGACATAACCGATCGCGGCCGGACTGAGGGCGATCTTTCCCCGGGGCGCCGGCTTCGCGCCCTCGAACAGGCGGGCGAGCGTGTTGTACGCGACGAAGTTGGCCGACGGCCGCCAGCGCGAGAGCGCCGTGGCATTCTGGAAACCACGGTTCAGGGTGCGGCGCCAGAGGGCGTCGTCGGCGACGCTGCACGATTGCGCCACGCCCTCGCCGAGATCGACCAGCACCCGGCTGGCGACGTGGCGGGGCCGGATGAAGTCGGAATCGCCGCGCGAGGCGGCCTCGTTGAGGAAATACACCTCGGTGTTCCAGAGTGGCACGCCGGCGCGCTGTTTCTCCGTCTCGGCACGGATCGCGGCGATGGCGGTGTCGGCCGGATTCGAGGAGCCAAGATGGGCGGCGGCATACGGATGGAACGAAACGGCGTCGGCATGATCGAGGCCGCCGACCGCGAATCCCTCGCGCAGGAACGGCACCGTCGAGGTCGAGCCCATGTCGCCGGTCGGGCAGAAGCCGACGATCTTCACGTCCGGATCGGCGGCGCGCAGCTCCGCGGCGGCCGACTTCAGATACGGCACGTAGTTCGTCGCCCCAGTGCGCTGGCCCGAGGCGACCGGCATCCAGATATTGGGTTCATTCATCACCTCCCAGTGTGTGACCCGGCCCTTGTAGCGGTCCGCCAGGCGGCGGACATGCGTGCGCCAGACCGAGTCGGGGACCAGGAAAGCTTGGTAGCCATCGTCCCAGAAGTCCGCCCCGGCCCAGGCGCGCGGGCTGAGAGCCAGGAGCCATGCCGGCCACGCGGTGTCAGGCCGGGAATGGGGCGTGATCCACGAGCCGCCGAGCACCGGCAGCGGCGCGATGCCGTGGGCGCGCAGGCGGTCGATCGTCAGGTCGCTGTAGGCGTCGTCGTAGCGGCCTTGGGCAACGGGCTCGGTCGTCTGCCAGTTGAGGGGAGACCCGGCGTCCCATAGCCGCATCATGCGCCCGCCCATTCTGGCGTAGAGATCGAGGAAGTGGTCCGGCGAGCCGTCGCGCGCCAGGATGGTGCCGCGCGGCCCGTAGGAGTTGGTCAGGCCGTTGTTGGTGCTGATGCAGAACGTCGTCGACAGGTCGACCTGCTCGGTTTGCGGCACGTACCGCCCCACAACCGCGTACCAGGCCGGCAGCGTGTCGACCGTCGCATCGAAGCGCGCGACCGGGCTGAGCGTGAAACACCCGTGGCGCTCCGCCGGCATCGTGTGCACGAAGTCGCGCCGCTCCCCGGGTTGCAACGTGAGCTCGTACACGCCCACCTCGCGCGGCGGCCTCCCATCCTCCTCGGTGAGGCGCAGGGTCACGCAGCCCGCCACCACGCGGGCCGTCGTGTTCCGGACGGCCACGGCGACGGCGACCGAGCTGTCGACAACGGTCTCGTAGAGGTCCTTCGTGGGCACCGCGGCGATCTCGACCTCCGCCGAAGCGGCGAACGCCGTGCCCGTGCCCTCGATCAACTGCAGGTCGTCCAGCCAGAGCGTGTGGGCCGGACCGGCGGACTGGCCGTCGGTGAAGTTCGTGCGGATCCAGAGGGCCTTGGCCGCAATTTCAGTGCCGGCCGGCGACCCGGGTGTCTTCAGCGCGCCGGTCCTGAAGCCGACGCTGTAGCGCGTCCACGTGTTGCCTACAACGAAAGCACCGCCATGGGCGGGATCCCAGTCGTTGGCCACAATCAGCGGCGACACCTCCAACCCGTCGACATCGCTCTTCGCGCTGAAGGAGAACGTGTAGGTGGTGCCGGGCTTGAGCTCCACGCCGCGGGCGTAGAGCTCCATGAACTCCGCGAAACGGTTGGGGATCTTCAACGACCACGCGCCGGAGGCCTTCGTCGTCCCGTCGAGCACGGCCCCTTCGAAGACGAGAGCGGGATTGGTGTCGGGCCGGAGCCCCTTGTTCATCTCGAAGCCGGCGGTCCCGAGCTCGAAGCCGCCGTTGAAGACAAGATTGTCCGCCGCGGCGACGGCCGCGTGCAGAACGCAGGCGCACGCAAACGTGCGCAGGATAGGCGAGAACATGGTGGGGGCGTGGGTCGGGCGCGCGGCGCCCGCCGCGGGCCCCGCAGACGCCACGGTGCGGACGGGCCGCCAACGCGTCCAGAGAACGGTGACAAGCGCTCCGGTTTTCACACTTCGCTCGCAAGCCGGCGGCCGCCCCTGGCGCCCCGACCTCCGCAGTTCGTCGCGAGCGCGGGCCACATCCGGCAACGCGACGACGCCCGCTTTTCGTTCTTCATCGCGCCCCGCTCCTGCTCCATGGTGGCGCCATGAGTTCCGCTACCGACTCCCAACCGCTCGTTGTCTGCTTCGGTGAGATCCTCTGGGACTTCCTGCCCGACGCCCTCTACCCTGGCGGTGCACCCTTCAATGTCGGCTATCACCTCTCCCGCCACGGCTGCTCCGTGCACCTCGTGTCGGCCGTCGGCGCCGATGCGCTCGGCGAGGAGCTCCGCCGCCGCCTGGTCGGCTGGGGCCTCGACACTTCCGGCCTGCGCCGGCAGCCGCACAAGCCCACCGGCTACGTGCGCGCCCAACTCGGCGCCGACGGCGGGCCCGCCTACGACATCGCCCGCAACGTCGCCTGGGACGGCATCGAGCCCGGCGGTCGCAGCCTGGCCGCCGCGCGCAAGGCCTCGGCCCTCGTCTTCGGCTCGCTCGCGCAACGCACCTCCGCCAACCAACAGGCCCTCGACACGCTGCTCGACGCGCTGCCCGCGGACGCGCTGCGCGTGTTCGACGTCAACCTGCGTCCGCCCTACTTCGAGCGCCCCCTGCTCCGCCGCCGCGCCCGCCAGGCCTCGCTCCTCAAGCTCAACGCCGCCGAAGCTGCGTACCTGGCCGGCAATGACGACGAGAAGCCCGGCCGCGAGGAACGCGACGCACGCACGATCTTCGACCGTTGCGGCTGCCGCTCGATCGTCATCACCGCCGGCGCGCGCGGCGCCGGCTGGCTGCTCGATGGCGAGTGGCACTGGGAGCCCGCGCGGCCCGTGAAGGTCGTGGACACGATCGGTGCCGGCGACGCCTTCCTGGCGGCGCTCGTATCCGGTCTCCTGCTCACCCCGAAGGCTCCGCCGGCAAGACTGCTCGCCGCCGCCTGCCGCCGCGGCGAGTGGGTCGCCCGCCACCGCGGCGCCACGCCGGCGTACGGATAGGTGCGCTTTCTCGAGGGGACGGTCTGCCCACCCAGGGCGGACCGGAGCCCAAGCACAGTACAGCAGATCACGCCACTCGGCGTCGGTAGGGGATCACGCGGTCCCTCCGAAAGACGCATTTTTTCGTCCGACCGCGACAGGCTTTTGCGTCCTTGCCTGAACGACTGGATACCGCCATTGAAACACGCATGGCAGGGTCGGTTCGATTCTTGCTGGCGTTGGGCGCCATCGGCGGAGAAGCGACGGGCGCAGTCGCGCACACCCTCTGGCACAAATTCTCCACCAGCGGGCGGCGCGCCGAGGCCTATCGTCGCCTTCAGGTGAGCGGGCACATCGAGATCAGCGGTAGCGGACCGCTCGACGAGCGCATCGTCCGCCTCACCGCACAAGGCAGCCTCGCGTGCCGCGCCGCCGTCGACCCGGAGCGTCTTTGGGCGCGCGCCTGGGACGGCGTGTGGAGGATTGTGGCCTTCGACATTCCCGAGACCGACGCCAAAATCCGGGCGCAACTACGTCGAAAATTGCACGACCTGCGTTTCGGCTGGCTGCAAAACAGTGTCTGGATCAGCCCGGACCCAACCGAAGACTTCCGGGCGCTTCTCCACGAGAAGCGTCTACGTCCGGAATCGCTCACGCTGCTCGAGGCGCTGCCAGCCGGCGGCGAGAGCAATGAATCGATGGTCGCCGCAGCTTGGGACTTCGCCGCCCTCGACAAAGGGCACGAGCAATACCTCGAGATCCTGCGCCTGCGCCCCCACCCGGCTCCAGAAACTGGCCGCTTGGCTTACGTGGCTCGAGATCGAGCACCGCGCCTGGGCACATCTCACCCAGCGGGATCCGTTCCTGCCCCGGATCCTGTCACCGCGGTTCTACCGCGGCCCCGCCGTTTGGGCCGCGCGGCAGGAAGCCCACGCCGCATTCCGGGACGCTTTTCTCTGATCCACCGCACCTCGCCCCCGCGGGCCCTTCGGGTGCGTCTGACGACGCAGATTCCCGTCCGACCGTAACACGTTTTTGCGTCTTCGGTCTGGTCAAGCGGAAGATTCTCCTCGGAGAATATCACGATGGGCGGATTTATGAAGACGCAAAATTTCGTCCGATCGCGACAGACTTTTGCGTCGTGGCAGGTAGGCGAAGGTGGACGGAGGCACAAAGAAGGCGCGGACGAGTTGGCGTGCCGGCAGCGCTGAACGCACGGAAGGCGCGACCGGAGTGGTCGCGCCTTCGTGGCGAAATGGAAAGCAGCGCAGACCGGGGGCGGCGACCGCGGACCAGTCGAGCCTCAGCCGAGCGCCTTGAGGAGGCGTTCGACTTCGGCGCGCTTGGTTTGGAGGTCGGCGAGCTGCTTCTTCGCACCTTCGAGGACGGCCGGCGGGGCCTTGCTGGTGAACGCCGTGTTCGCCAACCGGGCCTCGGTGCCGGCGATGTGCTGGTTCAGCTTCTCCAGCTCCTTCGCAAGCTTCGCCTTCTCCGCACCGGCATCGACACTGGACCCGAGATCCAGATACAGCGTGCCGAGCGGCGTGACCGTGGCCGACAGCGCCGGCTCGGTCGTGGTGCGGCTGAGCTCGGCGGCACCGATCATGCGGGTGAGCTTGGCCGAGGCGCTCTCGAGCACGGACCACGAGGCATCGGTCGCGAGAAAGACGAGCTTCACGTCGCGTCGCTGCGCGGCGGCCTTGTCGGCCTTCAGCGTGCGGGCGAGCTGCACGACCTTCTTGAGCTGCTCGACGGCGGAGGTGGCCGCGGCGTCGATCGTCACGCCCTTGGCCGCGAGCGCGGCGGTGAGGCCGGCAGCGGTGTCGAGGCGGGTCTGCTGGAGGTAGCTGCCCTCGGCGCCATAGCCGAGCAGGTGCCAGAGCTCCTCGGTGATGTGCGGGGCGAACGGCTCGAAGAGGAGCAGGAACTCGCGGATCACCAGATCCTGGATGGCGAGGCAGTTGGCCTTGCGCTGCGGATCCTGCAGCTTGGCCTTCGAGACCTCGACGTACCAGTCGCAGAAGTCGCCCCAGAAGAAGCTGTAGAGCTTCTGCGTGGCGGCGGCGAATTCGAAGCCGGCGAACGACTCCTCCAGGACGCGCATCGTGTCCGTG
>JAEZSJ010000229.1 GCA_023443985.1 Verrucomicrobiota bacterium
CCACGCCACCCTCGCCGCCGCGCATGTGCTCTGGACCCACCTCGCCCACGCGGAAGACCCCATCCGCTTCGAGACGCTCAGCGGCCGCGTCTCCGTATCACGCGAGTCGGGACGCTTGATGCTCGACTTCCCCGCCCGGCCACCCCAGCCCGCCACCTGTCCGCCCGCCCTCGCCGAGGCGCTCGGCGCGAAACCGTTCCAGGTCTGGAAGGCGGGGAGCTACCTCGCGGTCTTCCGTCGGGAGGAGGAACTGCGCGCGCTCAGCCCCGACTTCACCAAGTTCGGACCGCTCGACGCGTTCGGTGTCATCGCCACCGCCCCGGGCAAGAGCGTGGACTTCGTCTCCCGCTTCTTCGCTCCCAACGCCGGGATCAACGAGGACCCGGTGACCGGCAGCGCACACTGCACCCTCGCGCCGTACTGGTCGAAACGTCTCGGGAAACCCCGTCTGCGCGCCGAGCAACTCTCCGCCCGTGGCGGCCGCCTCTGGTGCGAGGTCGACGGCGACCGCGTGAAGATCGCGGGACACGCGGTCACCTACTCGCGCGGCCAGATCGAGGTCTGACGACGGACCGCGCCGCCGACCGGTTGCCCGGCGTCGGCCCGGGCGGCTCGGCTCCGCGGCCAACCGGGCCCCTTCCGCGTCCGCGCGAAGAATTAGCGCTTCTCCGCCCAGCGGCCGTCGGCGTCTTGGATCAACAGGCCGCGGGCACTCGCGTTGGCGATCTGCTTGGCGCGCGCTTTGCCGACCGTCTCGGCGGTCGTCTCGCTGCGTTTCGCGATCGCCTCGTACACCGCCGCGCGGTCGCGGTTCTCCGCCTCGACCAACTGCGTCTCCTCCGGCGTGGCCTGGCCCCGCACCTCGACGAAGCCGAGGTTGTTCTCGCCCACCACGAGGCGGCGCCGCAGGTCGTCGATCGCGGGGAGGCGCTGCGCCATCTGCTGCTTGAGCTCGGCCGACTGGGCGCGGGCGGCAGGAGCCGCCGCGGCGAGCAGCGCGACGACGGCCAGGGAAAGGATCAATCGGGTGTTCATGGCTGGGCGGGCGGGGTTTGCAGGGTCGTCGATTTCTGGTCGAGGTCGCCGAAGAAGTCTTCGAGCGCCTTCTCCACGCGCACGTTCACGTCGACCGTGATGTGGATCGGTTTCACCTCGACCGTCGTGTAGACGCAGCCGGCGAAGCCGGCCGCGGCCGACGCCAGCAGCGCCGCGCGCAGGGAGTGTTTCATGGGTGGCAGGTTGGAAGTTCGACTCTGTGGGGACAACGGTTGTTTCACATTTTCACCGTGCGCTCACTTCGCGGCGCCTCGGGATGCGGCGGGCTTCCCGCGCCGCAGGTTCAGGAAATGCTCGAGCGGCGCGTTCACGTTCACGTCGAGACTCACCGGCATGCGCGGCTCGCCCTCGCTCGGCGCGCCGACCAGCCGGATCCGCGCCGACTGGCCGGAGGCATCCTTGGGATAGGTGTCGACCTGCAGCCGGTTGAACACGAGCTCCATCATCGATTCTTCGATACGTCGCAGGGCGTTGTACTCCGCGCTCCCCGGGCGGCGGCCCGAGGTCAGCAGCCGCAGGTCGCGCGTGAAACGCATGCGACCGATCTCGCCGGGCGCGAGCCGCAGGTAGCCCGTGCCCACGCCGAGCCGCCCGTCGCGCCACCGCAGCGGCATCGAGCCGTCCAGCGCGCCCTGGGCCTCCGCGGGCACGTTCTCCGTGAGTCGCAGCAAATCCTCCATCCGGACGCTGGTCAGCGTCAGCCGGGTCTCGAACTCCGGCCGTTCCCACGCGACCGCGAACGGCGCGCTCTCGACCCGGCCGCCCAGTGCGCCGCCCTCGAACCGTGCCACGGCCAATGTGCCGGCCTCATCGAGGCCAAAGCTCGCGACGCCGTTCAGGACCTCCACTCCGGCCACGCTGGCGCGCGCCCAAGCGATCGTCTGCTCCGGCTCCGTGCGCCACTCCGGCCCGCTCCAGGCGATCCGCCCGCGCAGTCCTTCCACAGCTGCCGCGCGCGCAGGCCACCGCACGCCCAGGTCGTGCAGCACCAGGGAGCCACCAAGGTGCCACGTCCCGTTCTCGAGCCGGTCCGTGCCGCTCAACGACACGCCGCCGTCGATCTCGAAACCCTCCAGCGCCGGCCACCAACGGGTCAACGGCTCCCGTCCGCTCAGCGTCGCGGGGCCGATGCCGTACGTGCCCTCCGCCACGAGGCCGTCCTCCCAACGCACGGTCTGCTCCGCCTCCATGGTCAGCGCCAGCTCCGGCACGCTTCCGCCGAGCCGCAGCCGACCCGCTCCCAGGCCGAACACCGCATCAAGTGTCACGTTGGTCGCGCGCCGCCCCGAGCCGTCGGTCAGCTCGCCGGCCGTCGCTCCGATCGTCGCCCCGCCGCTCTCGTGCAACTCGGCGCCGCGGGAACGCGCCTGCACCGCCACGCCGGTCGCGCACCAGCCGCCCTCGCCGCGGCGGACGATCGCCTCGCCGACCTTCAGCTCGTAGTCGCCGGACCACCACAACTCGCGCCAGAGCGGATCGCCGGCCGACCGGTGCGAGCGGGCCAGGGCCGCCTGCCACACCCGCGGCCATTGCACCGCGAACGAAGCCTCCGGCGCGAGCGCCGACCAGCCGCCCTGCCGCGCGAGCACATCGTGCGCCTCGACGGTCGCCCGGCCCGACACGTGCGCCCGGTCGACGTTCACGACGGCCTCGCCGCCGAGCACCGCCTCGAACCGACCGCCGGGAAACGCGAACGTGCGTCGCATCGCCGGCACCGTGAACTCGATTCGCGCGGCCTCCGCGCCGGCATCGAGCAGTCCGCTCGCCGAAAACTTCGCCCCCACCAACGCCGGCTCGCACCGCCATGGCGCCTCTTTCGCCGCCCCCAACCCGTCGAGCCCGACAGCCGCTTGTCCGCGCGCCACGAACCGGGGGGAGCCTTCGCGCCAGCCACCGACCGTGCCCGCGATGTCGGCCAACTGCAGTCGACACGGCCCTTCCAGCGCCGCGGCGCCGAGCGCCACCCCGAGCTCCGCGCCGTCCCACCGCGCACGCACCTCCGCCGGCACGGTCAGGCGCCAGTCGAGCACCTCGCCCGTCGCGAGCCGCACCACCGCCTCCGCGGTGGCGGGCGCATCGCCGAACAGGCCGCGCACCGTGGCGTCGCCGGCACCCCGGAGCGCAAGACCCGATCCATTGAATACACCGTCCGGGAAATGCACCCGGACGCCCTCCGCGGCCACGGTGAGCTCCGGGCCGACCAGTTCCACCCGCCATCCTTCGCGGTTCCAGCCGCAGCGGTCCGCGGCCACCGACCATTCGCCCGCCGCGGAAGCCTCGAGCTTCGCCCGCACGGTCGCACGGCCGAGCGACACCGCGTGTCCGCCTTCGCTCCACGCGGCTTCGGGCAACCGGGCCTCGCCGTTCAACGCCGCCCAGCGTCCGCCGGCCAGCCGCGCTGTCGCCGAAATCTGAATTCTACCATCCGATGCAAACCGCGCCGCCGCGAGCGGCGCGTCCACCAGGCCCGCCAGCAGCATACGCCACGGTTCCGCCGCGAAATCACCGTCCTCGACTGCCAGCTCCAGCCCGCCGGCCTCGGGCCCACGGCACAGCGCGATCCGCCCGGAAAAGGCCGGCGCTGCGGCGGTGAGCCGAACACGCAGTTCCGCGGAGTCGGCGGAGATTTCCCCCGCGACCGGCACTTCGATCCGGGCCGCCCCGTTGCGCAGCACCAATCGGGCGTCCTCGAGGTCGATCGTCGCAGCGGTCCACCCTCCCTCGTCCCCGGGCAACGATCCGGCCAGCTCCGACCACCGCGCCAAGTCGACCTCCGCCGTCAGCCCCCGCAACACCACGCGCGGGGCCAGCATCCCTGCCAACACGCGCCAGCCCAGCTCTGCGCGCGCCTCGGCCAGCTCCACGTGCAACCCCGGCGCCTGCAGTCGCACCGGCCCGGCGACCGCCCGCCGCCACGACAACTCCCGCAGCCGCGTCGCGGCCGTGTCCACTCCCGCGGCGCGCAGCTCGGCCAGCAGCCGCTGCTCAACCCGACGATTCAAGGGCGGCAGATGCCCCGTGACCGCCACGCCGCCGAGCACGGCGACAAGCAGCAGGAGTGCCCCGAACCAGCGCAGAAGTTTTCGCCGCGATCGTCTCATCCGCAGTGTCCGGGGATCGAACCGCCCCCACCCGCCCGTTGCGAGAGGAAACGCGCCGCGCCGCCGCACGCCCGCAGTCTTACGTTTCCTTCGCGTGTGCGGCGCGCCTAGAGAGTTGCGCGAGCCGTCGCTTTCCGTGGCGGAGATTGCCTTCGCCCGCGCGGCGCGCGCCTCGCGTGTAGGCCACGGCGCCGGCCTCGCCCCCACGTTTCCATCGCGCCCGACCGCGCCGGCCGAGGCTGCGCGCCCGGTGCGAGAACCGGCTTGACGTACTGCATTAGTGTCATAATACACCAACCCACAGACGAACCCTGCCGCGCCTCTTCCCTTCCTGACTCGTCTCTCGCCGCCTCCTTCCCCTCCGCCCGATCGCGATCGGGCCTACCGCCAACCGAAAAACCGATGCCCCCCCTGCTCTCCATCGATCTCCACAACGGCGTGCCCGCCTACCGGCAGATCATGGACCAGATCAAACTCCAGATCGCCACCGGCCTGCTCCCGCCCGGCGCCGAACTGCCCTCCACCCGCGCCCTCTCCGCCTCCCTCGTCCTCAACCCGATGACGATCAGCAAGGCCTACAGCCTCCTCGAACGCGACGGCGTGCTCGAGCGCCGCCGCGGCCAGACGCTCATCGTCCGCGAACGCCCGGTCGAGGCCCAGCAGACGGCCCGCCTCGAGCCGCTCCGCCAACAACTCGCCGCCGCCGCGCAGCTCGCCAAGCAGCTCGATGTCCCGCCCGCCCAAGCCGTGAAACTCCTCCGCGAACTCCTCGAGTCCTGAGTACGCGAGAAGCCGCCAACGCACCGCGCTCACTCGCCGTCGCCACCAGGTTCTCACTCCCCGCCACATCACCCAGAAGATCAACTCTGCCTTCCACGCTCCCCCTCAAACCTCTCGCCCCTCGCCTCCCTCCGCCCCTCTTCCTCTCGCCCCTCGCCTCTCACCTTTCGCCTCCTTCCTCCCATGCCCTCGCCCGCCCTCGCCTCCGCCCCGACCGCTCCCATCGCCGAGTCTGCCGCCGGCGCCCCCGTCGTCTTCCGCTCGATCACCCAGCGCTTCGGCCAGCACACCGCCCTGAGCGACGTCTCCCTCGATCTCCCCGCCGGCCGCATCATCGGCCTGCTCGGGCGCAACGGCGCGGGCAAGACCACGCTCCTCCACATCGCTGCCGGCGTCCTCCCGCCGACCTCCGGCAGCTGCACCACCCTCGGCACCGCATCCCTCGACTTGGATACGCCCCAACTCTCCCGCCTCGGCCTTGTCCAACAGGAAGGCCGTTACCTGGAGTGGATGACCGTCCGCCAGCACCTCGATTTCAACGCCTCGTTCTACCCGCGCTGGGACCGCGACCTCGAGAAACGCCTCCTCGAAGCCCTCGAACTCGATCCGAAGCGCAAGATCGTCCAGCTCAGCCCCGGCGACCGCCAGAAGGTCGGCATCCTCCTCGGCACCTGCCACCGCCCCGCGCTCCTGCTGCTCGACGAGCCCATGAGCGCCCTTGACCCCATCGTCCGCCGCCGCCTGCTCGACTTCCTTCTCGAGCTCCTCCGCGACGACGGCGCCACCGTCGTCGTCTCGTCGCACATCCTCAACGACGTGGAGAAGATCGTCGACTGGATCGTCGCCCTCGAGGCCGGCGAACTCGTGGAAAACTCGCCCTTCGACCTCCTCCAGGAGAGCTACGCCGAGTGGACGCTCACCTCCGCCAACGGCGGTCTGCCCCCGTGCTTCCCCGAGCCGTTTGTGCTCAGCAGCCAGAGCGACGCGCACCAGGCGGTCCTCCGCGTGCGCACCGCCGATCCCGAGGCCGCCGCCCGTTTCGCCGCCGCGCACCACGCCGAGCTCCGCACCCGTCCGCTCAACCTCGACGAGATGTTCCCCCTCCTCACCGACCAACGCCGCCGCCGCGCCTGAACTTCCGTCGTGCCGATCTCCGGCCCTGCAATGGCGGACGCCCAACACCGCCGTCCCTCACGCACCCGCCTCGTCGCCATGCCCCTCCGCGCCTATCTCACACTCCTCCGCCCCGTGCGGACGCTGCTGCTCGGATTGATCAACAGCGGCTGCTGTGGCGTGCTCTTCCTGCGGTATTGCGGTAACTGCTCGCTGGCGGAGGCGCTGTCCTTCGCCTGCGTCATCGTCGGTCCGCTGATCTTCGGCGATCTCCTCGCCGGCCCGGCCCACGAATTCATGAACCGGAGCGTGTTTCCCCTGATCCCGGGCGCGCGCCGCCAGCTCCGTCGTCGGCACCTGCACGGTCTGCTTGCGCTGGCCGCCCTGCTCCTCGCCGCGGCCAGCGCCGTTCCTTCCGCGTTTCCCCTCGCGGCACAGTTCGGCCTCGTCGCCGCAGGGCTCACGCTCCCGTTGCTCAACACCCGCCGCGTGGGCTGGTCCTATTTCGCCCTGCTGCTGCTCATCTCCCCGCTGCTCACCACGGGGCCGCGCGAGACCTTCGTCGCCGCCTGCCAAGCGGCCCCGTGGGCGTTCCTCGGTCTTGGTCTCCTCTGTGCCGGTTTCTGCATCCGGCACGTTTTCTCAGCCTCCTTCGCCGGCAACTACTGGAAAACGCCCTACGTCGTCTCGGTCCAGACGCTCGCCCCCTTCTACGACACCACGATGATCCAGCGGCGCCGCGAGGACAACGAGCGCCAGGCCATCGCGAAGCGCAACCGCCCCGAGCGCGAGTGGCGCGTCGCCGCCGTCGGCTCCTCCGTGCGCGAGTGGGCACGCGTCATCCGCCATGCCCGCTTCGGCGGCACTTCGTGGATAGGGAGCGGGCCCGGCATCGTCGCCTTCGGTGCACTTCCCGTCTTCGTCTACGGTGCGCTTCCGTTTGTCCTCGGCTATTTCGGACGAGGGAACGCCATCTCGCTCCAGGCGTATTGCGGCATGCTGATCGCTGGCGCGCATGGCACCGAACTGGCGGGTTCCCCGGGCCGATTCGTTTTCACGGCGCTACTCTACACTCCGCTGATGGTCACCATGTACGCCGCCTCGTTGACCGCCGTGCCCACAACGCGTTTCCCGCTCTCGCGACGTCGTCTCGCCGCCTGTTTCTTCGCCGAAGTGCTGAGGCTCGGCGCCCTCGGCTGCATCGGTTTCGCACTCGCCTACACCGTCGAGCTCGTCGGCGCGGCACTCGTCACGCGCACTCCGATCGAATACTCCTTGTTTGCCCGCGCCCTCAGTCACATCCGAATCTTGCCGGCCGTAGTCCTTCTAGGAATCGCGGTCGTCTTCGCCACCGTCCGCTACCGATGGATGGCCTCGATTGGCGGGTACCTGCTCTGGGCCGCTTTCGGCGGCGCTCTCGGCGGTATCGCGATGGCCGTCACGGAGAGCATTCTCGGCGCGTATATCTGGCTCCCGGGCCTGGTCCTTTCCGCCTGGCTCGCCCGCACCGCCATTCGCCGGTACTACGCCACCCATGACCTCAACCGCCTGATGCCTTGGGCCGCCCGCTTCACCGGCCGCACCGCCTGACGCCCCCCCCCCGCGCTCGCCCATGACCTTCCGCGCCTATCTCACACTCCTCCGCCCCGTGCGGACGTTCCTCTTCGCCGCCTTCTACACCTGGGCG
>JAEZSJ010000258.1 GCA_023443985.1 Verrucomicrobiota bacterium
AAGTCACTCCATCGAGTCGCAGCTCGCGCTGCGACAAGTCACACTGGTGATGAAACCGCCGGATGCGTGAACCGCACGTCCGGTGGTGTGGGAGCTGGGGGAGGCAACCTCCCCCGGCTACCCGATCACCCTCGGCGCGGTTCAGGCGCCGTGGCAGTTCTTGAATTTCTTGCCGCTGCCGCAGGGGCAGGGGTCGTTGCGGCCGACCTTCGGCAGCTCGCGGCGGATCGTGATCTTCGGCAACTGCACCTCCTCCTTCTCGGGGGAGGGCGCCGGCTCGGGCGCCGGGGCCGCGGCGGGGGCGGCGGCGCTGCGGCCCGGGATCGAGATGCCGCTGGCCACGGCATGGGCGACGACGGCGGGCGGGGGCGGGGTGGTGGCCGGGCTCTCCATGCGCAGGGTGCGCGACAGGATCGCCAGCATGTTCTCGAAGGAGTCGCGGTTGGTGGCGGTGCGGAACAGTCCGGTGCAGATCTGGAGGCGCACGTTCGTCATCAGCTCCTCGAAGTACTTGTAGGCCTCGCTCTTGTATTCGTTGAGCGGATCCTTCTGGCCGTAGCTGCGGAGGCCGACGCTCTTGCGCAGGTCCTCCATCTCGGTGAGGTGCTCCTGCCAGTGGTGGTCGATCGCGTTGATGATCACGAACCGCTCCAGGCTGCCGAGCGCCTCGGGAATCTCGACGGACTCCTTCAGGGCGTAGGCCTGCTTGATCTTGTCGGCGACGAGCCGGCCGGCCGCCTCGGCCTCCAGCCCGGAGAGCTCCTCGGGCTTGAGCGTGACGGGGAAATGCATACAGACCCAGCCGACGAAGCCCTCGAGTTTCGCCGGAGCGGGGCCGTCCTTCTCGCCGAACCCGGCGAGCTCCGCGCGGTAGAGCATCTCCTCGTCGATGAAGTCGAAGATCTGGTCCTTGCTGCGGTCGGCCTGGATGGCGCCGTTGCGGATGGCGTAGATGACCTCGCGCTGCTTGTTCAGCACGTCGTCGTACTGGAGGAGGCGTTTGCGGATCGAGTAGTTCTGCTGCTCGACCTTCTTCTGCGCGGACTCGATGGACTTGTTCAGCCAGGGGTGCTCGAGCTCCTCGCCCTCCTTCATCGAGCTCTCGATCATCTTCGCCATCATGCCGCCGGAGGCGAAGAGGCGCATCAGGTCGTCCTCGAGCGAGATGTAGAAACGGGACAGGCCCGGGTCGCCCTGGCGGGAGCAACGGCCGCGCAGCTGGCGGTCGATGCGGCGGGATTCGTGGCGCTCGGTGCCGATGACGAACAGGCCGCCGACCTCGGCGACGCCTTCGCCCAGCTTGATGTCGGTGCCGCGACCGGCCATGTTGGTGGCGATGGTCACGGCGCCCCGCTGGCCGGCGCGGGAGACGATCTCGGCCTCCTGCTGGTGGTATTTGGCGTTGAGCACCGAATGGACGATGCCGGTGCGCTTGAGCATGCGGCTGAGCACCTCGGACGAGTCGACCGAGACGGTGCCCACGAGGACCGGCTGGCCCTTGGCGTGGGCCTCCTGGATGGCCTTGATGACGGCGCCGAACTTCTCGCGGCGGGTCTTGAAGATGAGATCGTTGAGGTCCTTGCGGATGCAGGGCTTGTTCGTCGGGACGACGGTGACGGCGAGCTTGTAGATGTCGTTGAACTCCATCGCCTCGGTCTCGGCGGTGCCGGTCATGCCCGCAAGTTTCCGGTACATGCGGAAGTAGTTCTGGATGGTGATCGTCGCGTAGGTGCGGGTCTCGCGCTCGATCGTGACGTTCTCCTTCGCCTCGACCGCGCCGTGGAGGCCGTCGGACCAGCGGCGGCCCGGCATGATGCGGCCGGTATTCTCGTCGACGATGACGATCTTGCCGTCGGGGGAGACGACGTACTGCACATCGCGCTCGTAGAGGCTGTAGGCGCGGAGGAGCTGCGAGATGGCGTGGATGTCCTCGGAGACCTGCTCCTGCAGCTCCTGCAACTGGACCTTCGCGGCCTCCTTCTCGGCGGGCGACTTGGTGGTGTCCTTGTCGATCTCCATGTAGGCCGTCGCGACATCGGGCATCATGAAAGCATCCGGATTGTCGGGACGGAGGAACGTGCGGCCCTTCTCGGTGAGGTCCGCCTGGTGTTGGCGCTCATCGATGACGAAGAACAGCTCCTCCTTGAGCTTGTAGTACTCGTCCTTCCGGAAGTCGGTGTTCATCTCCAGGTCGATCTTGTCGAGGAGCTTCCGGAACTCGGCGTTCTCCATGAGGCGCTGGAGCTGCTTGTTGCGCGGCATGCCGGCCTTCACCTGGAGCATCTGGAGTTGCGCGGTGTAGGTCTCGTCCTGGGTGCGGTTCGGTTTCTCGAGCAGCGTCTTGGCCTCGCTGATGAGGCGGTTGCAGAGGCGGGTCTGTTCGGAAAAGAGGCTTTCGATGCCCGGCTTGTGGCGGGTGAACGGCTGTTCGCGCTCGATCGGCGCCGGGCCGGAGATGATCAGCGGGGTGCGCGCCTCGTCGACCAGGATGGAGTCCACCTCGTCGACGATGCAGTACCAGTGGTTGCGCTGCACCTGGTCCTCCTTGCGCGTGGCCATGCCGTTGTCGCGGAGGTAGTCGAAGCCGAACTCGGAGGCGGTGCCGTAGGTGATGTCGCGCGCGTACATCTCGCGCCGGATGCTCGAGGGCATCTGCTGCTGGATGCAGCCGACGGAGACGCCGAGGAGGTTGTAGAGGTGGCCCATCCACTCCGAGTCGCGCCGGGCGAGGTAGTCGTTGACGGTGACGAGCTGGGTGTTCTCGCCGATGAGGGAGTTGAGGTAGAGCGGCAGGGTGGCGACGAGGGTCTTGCCTTCGCCGGTCGCCATCTCGGCGATACGACCGCGGTGCAGGGCGATGCCGCCGATCAGCTGCACGTCGAAATGGACCATGTTCCACGTGAGTTCGTGGTCGCAGACGACGACGGTGCGGCCGCACAGGCGGCGGGCGGCGTTCTTCACGGCGGCGAACGCCTCGGGCAGGATGGTGTCGAGGCTCTCACCGGCCTTCGCGCGTGCGCGGAATTCGTCGGTCTTGGCCCGGAGCTGCTCCTCGGTGAGCGACTGGTACTCGGTCTCGAACGCGTTGATTTTCGCGACGATGGGCTGGCACGACTGGACGAACTTCTTGTGGTGGCGGCCGGCGAAACGTTTGAAGAGCCAAGAAATCATGAGAAAGGGGGCAACGGTTGGAGTCGGTGCGCAGTTTGGCAACGGGCAAATGCCCGAGCGGACGCCCCCGCGCAGACGGCGGCGCGGGCCGGACGGCGCGGTGGAAACAATGCCGGCCGGACGCGGATGCATCCGGCCGGAGCGGGGAGTGGCAACGCGACGCCGACCTAGCGTCTGCGGATCACGACGGCACCGTTGGTCGTCTTCAGGCGCACGCGGGCGGAGCCGTCGCCGATGGTGGTCTCGAGCTTCTCGCCGATCCACCGCTCGGAGCGCGGAGCGGGGCCGAAGTCGTTGGTGATCGATCCGTTCACGGTGCTGGCGGTGAGCTCGACGCCGGCCTCCGCGGGGAGATGCAGGACGATCCCTCCGTTCACCGTCTCGAGGACGATGTCCTGGCGCGGAACGACGGAGTCGAAGGAGGCCTCGACGCCACCGTTGACGCTGGACAGTTGCGCCTCGTCGCGCAGGCCGCGCGCCTCGACGCGGCCGTTCATCGACTTCGCGGTGACGCGGCCGTGGGCGTTGGCGATCTCGATGGGGCCGTTCATCGTCTCGATGCGGCGGAGCGTGGCGGTGTGCGGGACGGTGAGCGTGTAGCGCACTTCGCCGGTGTTGGTGAACTTCTTGAGCCAGCTCCCGTCCTTGTCGCCGTAGACGCTCTTCACGCCGAAGCGCGTCTCCGTGGAGTCGATCTGAATCTCCAGCGCCGCAAGATCGGCCTCCGTGCGAGCGGATTTGACGGCGACGAGCCGGACCTCGGGCTGGTCCCAGGTTTCGACCCGGACGGGACCGTTGATGTTGTCCACGACGACTTCGCCCCGGGCCGTGAGCGGGCGGGTCTCCTCGAGGGTGGCGGTCACGTCGGCGCGGGCGAGGAGCGGGAGGAACGGAACGGCGAGCAGGCAGAGGCGGCGAAGGTGCATGGTGAGAACGGGAGCCTGATCCGGGGTGGAGGCGGGCGGCCGGGGGGCGCGCGGGGTCCCCGCGAGGGAGGGGACCCGTCAACCCTCGGTATGTTCCTCGACGATGCGGCCGTCGAAGAGGTGGACCGTGCGGTCGGCGCTGCGGGCGAAACGGTTGTCATGGGTGACCATGACGATGGTCGAGCCGGCGCGGTGGAGATCGCGAAGCAGCTCCATCACGGCGTCGCCGTTCTTCGAGTCGAGGTTGCCGGTGGGCTCGTCGGCGAGCAGCACGGAGGGGCTGCCGGCCAGGGCGCGGGCGACGGCGACGCGTTGCTGCTGGCCGCCGGAGAGCTGGGAGGGCAGATGCTTCGCGCGGTGGCCCATGCCGACGCGTTCGAGGGCGGCGGTGGCGCGCTGGCGTCGCTCGGAGGCGGGCATGCCGCGGTAGGTGAGGGGCAGCTCGACATTCTCGAAGACGGTGAGGTCGCCGATGAGGTTGAAGGACTGGAAGATGAAGCCGATCTCGCGATTGCGGATACGGGCGCGCTCGGCGAGGGAGAGGTTTTCGACGGGGGTGCCGTTGAGGAGGTACTTGCCGTCGGAGGGGGAGTCGAGCAGGCCGAGGATGGAGAGCAGGGTCGACTTGCCGCAGCCCGAGGGCCCGGCGATGGAGACGAACTCGCCCTTGAAGATGTCGAGGTGGATGCCGGAGAGGGCGTGGGTCTCGACCTCGTCGGTGAGGAAGACCTTCTTGATCCCCTCGAGCTTGATGAGCGACTGGGCGGTGGCGGACGCGGCCGGGGCGACGGATTCGGGCATGGAGGCGGTGGACATGGGAATAGGGAGGCGGTTGGCGGAACGAGGAAAGAGGAAAAGCCGGGGCGGGGAACGGGGACGGTCAGTTGAGGCGCACGCGGTCGGTGCCGTCCCAGGGCGACATGTCGGAGAGGATGATGCGGTCGCCGGGCTGGAGGCCGCCGACGATCTCGATTGTGTTGACGGAGCTGCGACCGAACTGCACGGGCACGCGGGTGGCGATGCTGTCGTCGCCGTCGAGGCGGAAGACGCCCACCGTGCTGCGTTCCTGGCCGAAGGCCGGGCGGCTGACGAAGACGACGTTGTCGAGGCGTTCGAGCTCGACGGTGCCGTCCACGGAGAGGTCGGGCCGCGCGCCCTTCGGCAGCGCGCCCGTGAGGGCGACGTCGACGAGCACGGTGCCGTTTTGCACGGCGGGGTCGATGCGCGCGACGCGACCGGCGACGATCCCGTTGCGGGTGTCGACGCTGGCGCTCTGGCCGATGAGGATGTCCTTGGCCTGTGTCTCCGCGATGCGGATCTCGGCCTTGAGGTTGGCGGGGTCGGCGACGCGGGCGAGGTTGCTGCCGGGGGCGACCTGCTGGCCCACGTCAAGGGGAAGGACCTGCAGCACGCCGGCGACGCCGGCGCGCACGTGGAGGGCGTCCGCATCGCGGCGGGCGAGCTCGGCTTGGGCGCGCAGCTGGGCGACCTCGGCTTCCTTCGGGGCGATCTGCGCGGCGCGGGTGCGGCGGGCGAGCTCGAGGCGCTTCTGCTCGATCTCCCACCGGGCGGCGGCGGCCTCGGCGGTGACCTTGGCCTGCTTGAGCACGACGGAGGCCACGAGGCCGTCCTTGAAGAGCTCGTCGTTCACCTCGGCCTGGAGGCGCGCGCGTTCGTATTCGGACTTCACGTTCGCCGCGTTGGCCTCCATCTCGAGGAGGTTGCGGTCGACCTGCGCGACAAGGCTCTCGAGTTCGGCGTCGCCGGCCTTGAGCTGAAGCGTGGCGTTGAGGGCGGCCTGTTCGACATCGGGATTGGAGAGCTCGAGGATGATCGACTCGGGCTGCACCACGGCGCCCGGCCGCAGGACGATCTGTTCGACGCGGCCGCTTGTGCGGGCGGCGATCCAGCGGATGTCGACCGGCACGAGCGTGCCGAGGCCGCGGACTTGGCGGACCATCGGACCCTGCTTCACGGTGTCGATCCAGACCAGGCTGCGCTCGACGGTGGGCGCGGCGGGCTTGAGGCGGGCGAGGAAGATGGAGATGACGGCAAGTACGACGACACCGGCGGCGGAAAGCAGGAGGAGGCGGCGGCGTTTCTCTTTGGCGTTGTTGGGGCGTGGGATGTCCATGCGAGGTGTTGTCGGCAGTATTGCAGGGCTTGTGCCAGCGAGACCGAGGTGATTTAAGCCGATGGAAACCAGCCACTTGTAACTGTCGCCGGGATTGTGGGACCAGATGACGGAAGCGAGGTTGGGAAGGTGCCGTCCCACGAATGGGACGGTGGCGACGCTTCAAACGGCCGTCGCAGGGCCGGCGGTGCCTCCACGGGTGGTTGCCTCACCCGACCGGACCGGGCCATCCTCGCACCGGAGAGCAACCCCATGTGGCGGAAACCCTACGGCAGAACCGGCAAGAACATCTCGGTCATCGGCTTTGGCGGCATGCGCTTTGCCGATCCGGCCGATCTCGACGCTTCCGCGGCGCTGGTGAGCCACGCGCACACGCAGGGGATCAACTATTTCGATACGGCGCCGTACTACTGCGAAGACCGCAGCGAGGAGATCATGGGGCGGGCGTTTCGGACGATGCCCCGCGGGACGTTCCATGTGTCGACGAAGTGCTCGGAGGCCGACGGCGCCAAACTGCGGGCGAGCCTCGAGCGATCCCTCACGCGGCTCGGGGTGGAGGCGATCGACTTCTTCCACATCTGGTGTCTGCTCCGTCCGGAGGACCTGGACGAACGTCGGCGCGGCGGGGCGATCGCGGCGGCGCTGCAGGCGAAGCAGGAGGGGCTGATCCGGCATCTGGTGGTCTCGTCCCATCTCAACGGCCGGGAGAACGCCGCCGTGCTCGAGAGCGGGCTCTTCGAGGGAATCACGATCGGCTACAACGCGATCAACTTCCCGTTCCGCGCCCAGACGCTCGCGGCGGCGGCGCAACACGGGCTCGGTGTGGCCACGATGAATCCGCTCGGAGGCGGGCTGATCCCGCGCAACGCCGCGCGCCTCGCCTTCCTCCGCGGCCCGCGGGACCGCGATGTCGTGGAGGCGGCCTTGCGCTTCAACATCTCGCAGCCGGCGATCACGTGCGCGCTCGTCGGCTTCTCCTGCGCGGCCGAGGTCGACGCGGCGGTCGCGGCGGTCGCGGATTTCGTGCCGTATCCACCGGACCATATCGAACGCGTGAAGGCGGGCATCGGGGCGGGCTTCGAGGGGTTCTGCACCGGGTGCGGCTACTGCGTGCCGTGCCCGGCCGGGGTCGAGATCCCGAAGCTGATGGACACGTTCAATCAGCGGATCCTCGTGGGGACCGACGCGGCGATGCGCGACCGGCTGAAATGGCACTGGGCGATGCCGGCCGGCGCCGCCGCCGCCTGCACCGAGTGCGGGGCCTGCGAGGAGGCGTGCACGCAGCACCTGCCGATCCGCGAGCGGCTCCGGGCGATCGCGGCGCTCGCCTAGTCGCCGCAGGAGCGGTGCCGCCACGCGGGCTGCGCGGGTGCCGCGTGGACAAGCAAAAGCCCCGGTCGGGGGACCGGGGCTTTGTGTTCAGAAAATGGAGCTGCGTTCAGTTTTTGATGATGACGAGCTCGACGCGGCGATCCTTGGACATCTCGTCGCCGGAGGCGTTCTCCTTGGCGTCGAGGTCGCCCTTCGAGAGGGGCTCGAGGCGGACGATGTCGACGCCGACCTTCGCGAGGTACTCCTTGACGGCGTTGGCGCGGCGGTCGCCGAGGCCCATGTTGTATTCGGCCGTGCCGCGCCAGTCGCAGTGGCCCTCGAGGAGGATCTGCTTGCCCTCGAGTCCGGCGATCTGCTTGGCGGCCTGCTCAAGCTTCGCGCGTTCGCTGGGGCGGATGGCGGAGCGGTCGTAGTCGAAATAGACGGTCGGCAGGACGCCGCGCTCGAGGTTCTCGGGCGCGAAGCGCGCGTCGCCCTGCGGCTTGTTCTCGAGTCCGGTGCCGTCGAGATTGTCACCGAAGTCCACGCCCGTGGCGTTGAGCCCGGCGGGCCCCATGCCTGCGGTGGTCGCGCTCGGATCGGGGCGCTTGGGTTTCTTCGGGCAGCCGGCGAGGAAGACGGCCGAGCCGATCAGGATGAAACAGGCGAGTTTCGAGAACTTGTTCATGGAGAAAAGGGCCTATGCGTTCGAGGTGCGCGGTTATCCGTAAAGCGCTCTGCTGGCGCAAGAAGAATGTCGGCGACCGGCGGCCGGCGCAAGCCGGAGACAGACGGGGGACGGAGGGCGGAATCAGCGAGCGCCGCCGGGGGGCAACGAGCTGCGGTTGTCGACCAATCCGATCTCGATCGCATAGCGGGTGAGGCTGGCGACATCGTGCAGATCGAGCTTGCGCATCAGATTCGTGCGGTGGTTGTCGACCGTCTTCACGCTGATGCCGAGCTTGGAGGCGATCTCCTTGGTGCTGTAGCTTTCGGCGACGAGCTGGAGAATCTCGCGCTCGCGATCGGTGAGGAGATCGTGGCTCGAGGCGGCGGAAGGATTCGTGACGACGTTGAGCAACAGGGCCGCGACCGCCGGACCGAAGTAGGTGCCGCCGTTCGACACGGTCTGGATGCCCTTGCGGAACTCGCTCAGACCGGCGGTCTTCTCGACGAAGCCGTGCGCGCCCGCCTCGAGCATCTCGCGCACGAGCACCGGGTTCTCGTAGCCGGAGAACACCAGATAGCGCGTGTTCTTGAGCTGTTTCGCCAGGCGGCGGAGCAGGTCCACGCCGTTGAGCCCGGGAAGCTTGGCGTCGAGAATGGCCAGATCGGGTTTGGTCTCGAGGCAAAGGTTGTAGGCCTGCTGGCCGTCGCCGCATTCGCCGACGATCTTGTAGGCCGGGTCGTTGCGGAGCATCTCCACGAGCATTTCGCGGATTGCGGTCTGATCCTCGATGATGACAACGCGCTTCATCTTGCTTTGGCTGGGTGCGGCTTGGCGATCGGCGAACAACTGGCGTTCGAGGACCGATGCGGGTTTTTCTTGGGGGATCATCAGGTGAAGTCTCCGGAGTTGGCCAGATGATCTATCGGCAGTTCCGCGAAAAATTTCGCGAAATCTTTGAGGGAAACGCCCCAGAGGCAATCCTGCCGGACGCCGCTCGGGCGCGTCGTTCGCGGAAATGCTGCAGGGATTGCGGGAGGGAAAAGCTGGTGGGTCGACCGGGATTCGAACCCGGAACCAACGACTTAAAAGGACGCTGCTCTACCGTTGAGCTATCGACCCGAGGAAAAGAAGCGCAGGTTACTAGGTGCCCGCCGCTTCGGCCGGCAAGCAGAAATCGGTCGGGTGTTCTAGGTGTCCCCTTGGTTTCCGGCGACGAGGCTGGACGAGGGTCTCGGCGGTGGCACCCGCGCGGGCGGATCCGTGGTGAGCAGCCGGCGCAAGGCATCGGTGAAGGCTTCGATCTGGTAAGGTTTGTGCAGGAACGCGCAACGCGGCGGCTCCGCATCGGCCACGTCGGCATAGTTGCCGCTCACGAAAAGCACCGGCACCTCGGGCTGCATCCGTCGGATGCGTGCGAACGCCTCGCGGCCGCCGAGCCGTGGCATCGCGCAATCGAGGACCACGCCCACGATGGAGGCGGAGTGCTCGGCGAAGAGGGCCACTCCCTCAACCCCGTCGGCCGCGACCAGTACCTCGAATCCCAGCCGGCGGAGCATCGCCGCACCCACTTGCCGGACGCCTTCCTCGTCGTCGACGAGCAGGATCGTGCCGGTCCCGCGCCACGGTGCGGGCGCACGCGCCGGGGCCGCGGGTGGGAGCTCCGTCGGCGTGGCCGCCACGGGAAGCAGGACGCGGAACGTCGTGCCTACGCCCGGTGTGCTTACGAGTTTCAGCGATCCGTGGTGCTGGCGCACGATGCCGAGCAACGTCGACAGGCCGAGACCGCGACCGGTGGTTTTGGTGGTGAAGAAGGGGTCGAAGATGCGCGCCTGGGTGGCGGCATCCATCCCGGCGCCGGAGTCGGCGACCTCGACGAACACGTAGCGACCGGGGGCGGGCGGCTCGATCGGGCTGTCGCGGCGCAGATAGGCCTGGTCGCACTCGAGCACATCGGTGGTCAACCGGATTGCCCCCGGGCCTTCGATGGCCTCGGCGGCATTGATCACGAGGTTCATGATCACCTGCCGCAACTGGGTGGCTGCGCCCTCGATCGCAGGCAGCCCGGTGGCGAGGTGCAGCTCGAAGGTGATCCGCTTCGGGATCGAGACTTCGAGGAGCGCGGCCATCTCGCGCACCAGCTCCGAGAGCCGGACCGGCTCCGGCACGAAGTGGCCCTTGCCCGCGTAGGTCAACATTTGCCGGCAGAGCTCGGCGGCCCGTTCCGCGGCGCGTTCGATCTCGAGCAGATCGGCACGGACGGACGAGTCGGCGGGAAGCTCCAACCGCATGAGGTTCGCGCGCCCGAGGATCGCCATCAGGATGTTGTTGAAGTCATGGGCCACGCCGCCCGCGAGGATGCCGAGGCTCTCCAACCGCTGGGTGCGTTCGAGTTGCGTCTCGAGTTTGCGGCGCTCCGCGGTCTCGTGGACGCGTTCCGAGGCATCGCGGATGAACGCCAGCCGGTAATCCTGGGCGCCGATCCGCACGCGTCGTTGGCTGATCTCGACAGGGAAGACCGAGCCGTCCTTGCGCTGGTGCAGGGTCTCGAAGACGCGCCCGCCGGCCGCATCCGAACGCAGGGTGTCGGCGGTCAGGGCGGGCCGCGCGGCCGGGGCGCGGAGGTCCACCTGCCGGAGTGCGACGAGCTCTGCGCGCGTGTAGCCGTAGGCCGACACGGCCCGCTCGTTCACCTCGACGAGGCGGCCGTCGAGATCCGCGAGGATGATGATGTCGCTGCCGTAGCGGGTGATCAGCGCGAGGCGCTCCGCCACCTCGCGATGCCGGCGCTCGGCGTCGATCTCCTGCGCGAGCGCGACGGCGTTCCGCCGCCGCCACGACATCTCGCCCGCAGCCAGGACCATGCAGACGAGGGCCAATCCGCTGAAACCGAT